>CBFCWS010000218.1:0-6054 GCA_965601765.1 uncultured Ilumatobacter sp.
CCGGTATCGCGATCGCGATCGCGGCGGTCGTCGTCGCTGCACTGGTCGGCCTCGCCGTCGGCCGGGCGAGCACCGGTGACGATTCGGAGCCCGGGCAGACGGCACCCCCCGACGCCCCGTCGAGCGCTCCTGTCGCGACCGTGGTCGGGTCGATCGCTCCGGCGACGCGAGCCGGGGACTCGTCCCCCGACACGACGGGCGCCGACGTCCCGACGGCGGGCGGGGACGGGCCCGCCGGTGCGGAGCCGTCCCCGGACGCGACGATCGACCCGGTCGCCACGTCGTTCGTCGAGGTCGACCAGCGGCTGCTGGGCACCGACCTGCGACTCGTCGCGCCGCAGCGGGACGGCTCGTGGGCGCTGCTCGACCTACGTGACGGCCGGCGGGACGAGATCGTCGACCGCGATCCGACGTCGTTCCTGACCGACCACCCGGTGGCCGCCGGCGACGGCTGGTTGGCCTACACACCCCGCGAGGATGCGTTGACGACCGCGGTGTGGCGCGATGCGACCGGTGACTGGCAGATCGTGAGGACCCCGGGTCCCGCTCGTCTGCTTCGCGAGACCGGCACGGATGCGCTCTGGCTGGAGGCCGCGGCGCCGGCGACGGCTCCCGATCGAGTCTTCGAGCTGTGGGACGTCGCCGACGGTCCGACCGGCGCGCGGATCGCACTGCCGGCCGGCGCCGAGGTGGAGGGGAGCGATCCGGCCGGAGGTCTGATCGTGCGGTTCGGCGGGCGGCTGTCCCGGGTCACGCCCGAAGAACGAGCCGACCTCGGAACGGGGGACGTGATCGCAGTGAACGAGGTCGTCCTCGCGACCTGGTCGTGCGACGAGGCACTCTCGTGTGGCCTCGAGGTGACCGACCGGGCCACCGGTGCGTCCAGGGTCGTCGTGGTCGATGCGGGCGAGCGGTCGGCGGTCCTGCCGGCAGACGTGGCCGGGGCGAGCGAGCTCTCGTCGCCGCTGTCGGGTGACGGTGCCCGGCTGGCGGTCAACACGGTCGGCCCGGACGGCTTCGAACTGGGCGTCGTCGATCTGACGACCGGCGCGTACCAGCGCGTCGCACGTCACAGCCGACCCTTCCCCAGCATCTGGACGCCCGACGGGCGCCATCTGCTGCACACGAACGTCGGGATCCCATACGCCTTCGACCGTGTCGCTGCCGTGACCTTCCCGGTCGCCCCCACCGGCCAGCTCACCGGGTGGAACAGCATCGCCGCCGCCGGGTGACATCCGTAGCCAGGACTCGAGGAGAGAAGTGGACAACACCACCGCCGGCGAACGGCGTGAATCAGTTGCTGCGGACGCGCTTGACGTCGTCGACGGCCCGGTCCACGTCGACCGAGACGATCGGTGCGCCGTCGGTCTCGTCGGGGATGACGACCCATGCGATGACGTAGGCGATGACCTGCGGGCCCGGGAGCAGGATGCTGAGCAGGGTGAGCACGCGAACGGTCGTGCGGCTCCAGCCGTACTTGTCGGCGATGCCGGCGCACACGCCACCGAGGCGTCGGCCCGCCCGTGGACGGACGAGGCGCGAACGACGGGAGGCCGCCGGTGCCGACCCGTCGCCGGCCGGCGGGACGTAGGTGCTGATCTCGGGCGGAGGGAGCGTCGGAGGGAGCGTCGGAGTCATGCCTCCATCGTGCCGAGGTGCCGTGCCGTCGGCGATCCTGCGACCCGGCATCTCGGCGGTGGGGATATCCCCACCGCGGCGAGCGGCGCCCGGATGCCAACATGCTCGCATGGAACCGACGGCGTACCCGGACCACCGACGCATCAACCACGCCAACTGGGAGGCGCGGGCGCCGGTGCACGCCCGGAGCGACGAGTACGGCTTCGACCGCTACCGGGCCGATCCGGCGCACCTCTCGAGCGTGGTCACCTTCGATCTGCCCCGGCTGGGACCGATCGACGGGCTCGACGTGGTCCACCTCCAGTGCCACATCGGCACCGACACGCTGTCGCTCGCCCGCCTCGGCGCCACCGTCACCGGCCTCGACTTCAGCGGTGCCTCGCTCGACGAGGCTCGGCGGCTCTCGGCCGAAGCCGGGCCCCGCGTCGACTACGTCGAAGCCGACGTCCATGACGCCCCCGGCGTGCTCGGCGAGGAGCGCTTCGACCTCGTCTTCACCGGCATCGGCGCGCTGTGCTGGCTGCCGAGCGTGACCCGCTGGGCGGAGGTCGTCGCGGCGCTGCTCCGCCCAGGCGGCGAGCTGTTCATGCGCGAGGGGCATCCGGTCCTCTGGGCGATGGACGACCCGCGCCCCGACGGGCTGGTCGCGCTCGAGTTCCCCTACTTCGAGACCGACGGCGTGCTCTTCAGCGAGGATCAGACCTACGTCGACCACGACGCACCGATCGCCTCCCCCGACTCCGTCAGCTTCAATCACGGTCTCGCCGAGATCTTCAACGCGCTGTGGGCGGTCGACATGGAGATCACCCTGTTCGAGGAGCACGACTCGGTGCCCTGGCCCGCACTCGGCGACCAGATGGAGATGGTGGGCACCGGGGAGTTCCGTCTCGCCGACCGCCCCGAGCGCCTGCCGCACAGCTACACGCTGCGGGCGCGTCGGAGGTGAGCTGGCAAGCTGGTGCGATGTCCGATCGTGTCATCGTCACCATCTCGAACGGCATCGCCGACGTCCGCTTCAACCGGCCCGACAAGCGCAACGCGCTCGATCGCGAGCAGTTCGCGGCGATCGCCGAGGCGGGGGAGCAGCTCAAGGTCGCCGACGGGGTCCGTGTGGTGGTGGTGAGTGGCGAGGGTGAGTCGTTCTGCGCCGGGCTCGACTTCGCGATGTTCGGTGAGCTGGCCGGCGGGGCATCCGGCGACGCCGACCGCGGCGACCCGGGTGGGACGACCGACGGGCGGATCACGCATCTCGCCCAGCAGATCTGCTGGGTGTGGCAGGAGCTCGACGTGCCCGTGATCGCCGCCGTCCACGGTCACGCACTCGGTGGCGGTCTCCAGATCGCGCTGGGGGCCGACATCCGGGTCGCCCACCCCGACTCCAAGTGGTCGGTGCGTGAGCTGCACTGGGGGATCACCCCCGACATGACCGGCACGCTGTTCCTGTCGCGGCTCGTCCGCAACGACATCGCCCGTGAGCTCACCTTCACCGCCCGCGTGTTCGACGGTCGCGAGGCGTCCGACATCGGTCTGGTCACACGGCTCAGCGAGGCGCCGTACGACGACGCGATGGCGATGGCCCGCGAGATTGCCTCGCGCAGCCCGCAGGGCGTGCAGGGAGCCAAGCGCCTGTTCAACGCGCTCTACCTCGACGGAGCCGCCGAGCACCTCGCACTCGAGCGGGAGGTGATCGGCTCCCTGATCGGCACCCCGAACCAGGTCGAGGCGATCACCGCCAACCTCGAGCAGCGCCCACCCGTCTTCACCGACTGACGTGACGAAGCAAGCCAGGCTTGCTTCGTCACGTCACAGGTTGGTGACGATGTGTTGAGGTTCGCCCTGGCAGCGTCGGCGCCGTAGACTGATCGTTCCTTCGGGCCAGCGTCGTCCCGACACAGTTCCAAACCCTCTCACGACTTGGACGTGCCCATGTTGACGACTCCAGGGCCGCGCGGCCTGTACGACCCGCGTTTCGAACACGACAGCTGTGGCGTGTCGTTCGTCGCGCACATGAAGGGTGAACGCTCGAACGAGCTGGTGCGCACCGGGCTGGTGTCGCTCACCAACCTCGAGCACCGCGGGGCGACCGGCGCCGAGCCGGACACCGGCGACGGAGCCGGCATCCTGATCCAGATCCCCGATCGCCTCCTGCGGGCCACCGTCGACTTCGAACTGCCGCCCGAGGGTGCGTACGCCGTCGGTGCCGTGTTCCTCCCGGCCGACCCGTCGACGTGCGACAAGGCCGTCGTGCGCATCGAGGAGATCGTCGCCGAGGAGGGCCTCACCGTCCTCGGTTGGCGCGCGATGCCCGTCGACCCCGACTGCCTCGGCGCCACCGCCCGTGCGGCCATGCCCACCTTGCGGCAGCTGTTCGTCACCTCGCCGGGCGGCGAGACCGGGCTGGCGCTCGACCGGCGCGTGTACGTGGCGCGCAAGCGCATCGAGCACGAGCACGCGACCGGGCCCGACGACGTCTACGTCGCATCGCTGTCGTCGCGGACGATCGTGTACAAGGGGATGCTCACCACGCCGCAGCTCTCCAGCTTCTTCGGCGATCTCACCGACGAGCGCACGGAGAGCGCTCTGTTGCTGGTCCACTCGCGGTTCTCGACCAACACGTTCCCGTCGTGGCCGCTCGCGCACCCGTACCGATTCGTCGCCCACAACGGCGAGATCAACACCGTCCAGGGCAACCAGAACTGGATGCGTGCTCGCGAGGCGATGGCTGCGAGCGAGCACCTGCCGGGGCTCGAGCTGGCGTTCCCGATCTGCACCCCGGGCGCCTCGGACACGGCCCGCTTCGACGAGGCCCTCGAGTTGCTCCACCTCGGTGGCCGGCCGCTCCACCACGCCGTGCTGATGATGATCCCGGAGGCGTGGGAGAACAACGACGACATGGACGACGACCGGCGGGCGTTCTACCGGTTCCACGCGAGCGTGATGGAACCGTGGGACGGCCCGGCGAGCGTCACGTTCACGGACGGCACCGTGATCGGAGCGGTCCTCGACCGCAACGGCCTCCGGCCGAGCCGGTACTGGGTGACCGACGACGACATCGTCGTCATGGCCTCCGAGGTCGGCGTGATGGAGGTCGACCCGGCCAAGGTCGTCTCGAAGGGTCGCCTCCAGCCCGGGAAGATGTTCCTCATCGACACCGAGGAAGGGCGCATCGTCGACGACGAGGAGATCAAGAAGCAGCTCGCCGCCGAGCACCCGTACGGGGAGTGGATCGACGCCGGCATGCGGTCGCTCGACGACCTCCCGCAGCGCAAGCACGTCGTGTTCAGCCACGACTCGGTGCTGCGCCGCCAGCAGATGTTCGGCTACACCCACGAGGAGCTGAAGATCATCGTCGCCCCGATGGCCCGCGAGGGCAAGGAGCCGATCGGATCGATGGGGACCGACACCCCGATCGCCGTGCTGTCGGAGCGGCCGCGGCTGCTGTTCGACTACTTCCAGCAGCTCTTCGCGCAGGTGACCAACCCGCCGCTCGACGCGATCCGCGAAGAGGTCGTCACCGCGGTGGCGTCGTCGATCGGCCCGGAGGCGAACCTGCTCTCGCCCGGGCCGGAGAGCTGCCGGCAGCTGGAGCTGCCCTTCCCGATCCTGTCCAACGACGAGCTCGCGACGATCGTCCACGCCAACGACGGCGGCGGGTTCCCGGGTCTGGCGGCGGTCGTCATCCAGGGGCTGTGGCGGGTCGACGGGGGTGGGGCGGCGCTCGAGTCGGCCCTCGAACGGATCTTCCGCGAGGTGTCCGACGCGATCGACGACGGCGCCAGCATCATCGTGCTCTCCGACCGCAACGCCGACTCGGTCGACGCCCCGATCCCGTCGCTGCTGCTCACCTCGGCGGTCCACCACCATCTCGTCCGGACCAAGCAGCGCACCCGGGTCGGACTCGTCGTCGAGTGCGGCGACGCCCGCGAGGTGCACCACATGGCGCTCCTGATCGGCTACGGCGCCGGTGCGATCAACCCGTACCTCGCCTTCGAGTCGATCGAGGACATGAGCGCCCGCGGCCTGCACGGCCTCGGCGACATCGACCCCGAGGTCGCCGTCCAGAACTACGTCACCGCCTGCGGCAAGGGCGTGCTCAAGGTGATGTCGAAGATGGGCGTCTCGACCGTCGCTTCGTACACCGGCGCCCAGATCTTCGAGGCGATCGGCCTCGGTGCCGAGCTGGTCGACCGCTACTTCACCGGCACGGTGAGCCGCCTCGGGGGCATCGGGCTCGACCACATCGCCCGGGCGATCAAGATGCGCCACGCGATCGCGAACCCGAAGCGTCCCGAGGAGCGCGCCCACCGCAAGCTCGAGCTCGGCGGCGAGTACCAGTGGCGTCGCGAGGGCGAGTACCACCTGTTCAACCCCGAGACGGTGTTCAAGCTCCAGCACGCGACCCGGGCCAAGCGGTAC
>CBFCWS010000219.1:0-6052 GCA_965601765.1 uncultured Ilumatobacter sp.
CTCGTCGCTGGCGCTTCCCTCGGCGGCGGTACCCGTGGTTGGGCGGGCGCACGTGCGCGCATCGGTGATGGCGGGCTCGTCGTCCGCTGTGCTTCCTCCTCGCGCCGCGTCCGCCTCGTCGCTGGCGCTTCCCTCGGCGGCGGTACCCGTGGTTGGGCGGGCGCACGTGCGCGCATCGGTGATGGCGGGCTCGTCGTCCGCTGTGCTTCCTCCTCGCGCCGCGTCCGCCTCGTCGCTGGCTGTCGTCGCGTGACCGTCGACATGCGGGTGTCGGTGGGGTCGGTGGAGCTGTCGTCGCCGATCATGACGGCCTCGGGGACCGCCGGGTACGGGCGCGAGCTGGCGCGGTACCTCGACCTCGACGAGCTGGGGGCAGTCGTCACCAAGTCGATCGCTCCGTACCCGTGGCCCGGCAACCCCGCGCCTCGGCTGCACCCGACGCCGCTCGGGATGATCAACGCCGTCGGCCTCCAGGGGCCCGGCGTCGCCGCCTGGCTGCGCGACGAGCTGCCGCCGCTCGTCGAGGCCGGTGCGACCGTCGTCTGCAGCATCTGGGGGCGGAGCATCGACGACTACCGGGCCGCCGCCGACGCGCTCGGCGCTGCTCCGGCCGAGGTCGTCGCCGTCGAGGTCAACCTGTCGTGCCCGAACCTGGAGGGGCGCGGATCGATCTTCGCCCACGACCCTGCGCTCTCGGCCGATGTCGTCGCCGCGACGGCCGGGTGCGGGCGACCGCGATGGGCCAAGCTCAGCCCGAACACCGACCGGATCGTCGAGGTCGCACAGGCGGCCGGCGCGGCCGGCGCCGAGGCGGTGACCCTGGTCAACACGCTGCTGGGGCTCGTCATCGATCCGGACACGTGGCGACCGGCGCTCGGCAACGGCGGCGGCGGCGTGTCGGGGCGAGCCATCCACCCGATCGCGGTGCGCGCGGTCGCCGACGTCCGCGCCGCGCTGCCCGACCTCCCGATCGTCGGGGTGGGTGGCGTTGCGACCGGCTGGGACGCCGCCGAGCTGATGTTGGTCGGCGCGAGCGCCGTGCAGGTCGGGACGGCGACGTTCGCCGAACCGGCCGCGTGCGCACGAATCGGGCGCGAGCTCGCCGGGCTCGCCGCCGATCGAGGCATCCCCCGAATCGCAGATCTCATCGGAGTAGTTTGAGGGGATGGCAACTCCACCCCAGCTCACCCCCGAGCAGCGGGCCGCTGCACTGGCCAAGGCGGCCGAGGCTCGTGCGGCCCGCGCCGACATCAAAGCTCGCCTCAAGATGGGTTCGATGACCTTGCGGCAAGCGCTCGACTCCGACGACGACAACGTCGGCAAGCTCAAGGTCGTGGCGCTACTCGAATCGCTGCCGGGCGTCGGCAAGGTCAAGGCACGGCGGGTCATGGACGAGATCGGCATCGCCGACAACCGCCGCGTGCAGGGGCTCGGCGCGCAGCAACGGGCGGCGCTGCTCGATCAGCTTGGCTGACCACCGCCTGCTGATCGTCGTCTCCGGTCCCGGCGGCGTGGGCAAGGGGACGATCGTCGATCGACTGGTCGAACGCGACGATCGGCTCTGGTTGAGCAGATCCTGGACGACGCGGGCCCGCCGGTCGGGCGAGTCGCCCGACGCCTACGTGTTCGCGACCGCCGAGGAGTTCGAGGCCAAGATCACCGCGGGCGGCTTCCTCGAGTGGACCGAGTTCCTCGGCAACTACTACGGCACCCCGACCCCCGAGCGGATCGACGAGACCGACGGGCCCGACATCGTCCTGGAGATCGAGCTCGACGGCGCCCAGCAGGTCAAGCGGCTCTACGACGACATCGTGCTCATCTTCGTCGTGCCGCCGTCGCGCGACGAACAGGAGCGGCGCCTCCGCGGCCGAGGCGACCCGGGTGACAAGGTCCTCGCCCGACTGCGCAAGGCCGAGCTCGAGGAGCCGGTCGGTCGGGCCGAGGCCGACTACGTCGTCGTCAACGACGATCTGGAGCGGACGGTGACCGAGATCGCCGAGATCATCGATCGCGAGCGAACCGCGCGATCGAATCCGGCGGGCGACGATTGCCGATAGCATCGTCCTGGCCGTTTTCCGCACCAAGGAGCTCACCGTGCCCAAGCACCACGAAACGATGATGACGCCCGGGATCGAGGGTCTGCTCGACCGCGCCGGATCGAAGTTCTCGCTGGTGACGCTCGCTGCACGGCGGGCCCGCAACATCAACTCCTACTTCAACCAGCTCGGTGAGGGCCTCGGCCACATGGTGCCGCCCCAGGTGTCGTCGACGTCCCGCAAGCCCCTGAGCATCGCGTTCGAGGAGATCGCGGCCGACAAGATCGTGATGACCGACGCCCCGGAGCCCGTCGACGACGACGTCGTGCTCCCCGAGGGCCTCGACGACGTCACCGGCGACCGCGTCGGCGCCGACGCCGTTCCCGGCGACACCGCCTGAGCGCCACCGTGCTGGCGGGCAAGCGCATCGTCCTCGGCGTGACCGGTGGGATCGCCGCCTACAAGGCGATCGAGGTCAGCCGGCGGCTCGTCGACGAAGGGGCCCACGTCATCCCCGTGATGACCGACGGCGCCCAGCGCTTCGTCGGTCCGACCACGCTGTCCGCGCTGGCTTCCGAGCCGGTGCGCACCCGTCTGTGGGACGACCCCGGCACGCCCATCCCGCACACCGCCCTCGGCCAGACGGCCGATCTCGTGCTCGTCGCACCCGCGACCGCCCGCATCATCGCTGCGTACCGTCTGGGGCTGTCGACCGACCTGCTCTCCAACGTGCTCATCGCCACCCGCGCGCCGGTCGTGGTGTGCCCGGCGATGCACACCGAGATGTGGGAGCACCCGTCGGTGCAGGACAACGTCGCCGTGCTCCGGTCGCGTGGGGTGCACGTGGTCGAGCCCGAGTCGGGCCGGCTCGCGGGCGGCGACGTCGGCGCCGGGCGGCTCGCCGATCCCGCCACGATCGTCGCCGCCGTCCACGCGGTACTCGGCCCCGGCGACCTCGACGGCGCGGACGTCGTCGTGACCGCCGGGGGGACCCGCGAGGCGATCGACGCGGTGCGGGTGATCGCGAACCGGAGCTCGGGGAAGCAGGGCTACGCCATCGCCGCCGAGGCCGCCAGGCGCGGCGCCGCGGTCACGCTGATCACCACCGTCGACCGGCCCGCCCCACCGGGTGTGCGGACGATCGCCGTCGAGTCGGCGGCCGAGCTCGAATCGGCGATGCAGGAATTGGCGCCCGGCGCCGACGTCGTCGTGATGGCCGCTGCGGTCGCCGACTTCCGCCCGGTCGCGGCCGCCGACAACAAGCTCAAGAAGGCGGACGGCCCCCCGGAGATCGTGCTGGAGCCGACCCCCGACATCCTGCGCGGCCTCGGGGAGCGCAAGACCGCCGGTCAGGTGCTCGTCGGCTTCGCCGCGGAGACCGACGACCTCGTCGAGAACGCCCGGCGCAAGCTGACCGACAAGCATCTCGACCTGGTCGTCGCGAACGACGTCGGCGCACCGTCCGTCGGGTTCGCGCACGACACCAACGCCGTGACGATCTTCGCCGCCGACGCGCCGCCGGACGAGGTCGCGCTGGCGTCGAAGGCCGAGATCGCCACCGCCGTCGTCGACCGGATCGTCGCCCTGCGTCGGGCAGGGGTGGCCGCGGTCCGCCGATAGAGTCGGTCTGCGCCGGCGAGGCCGGAGACGAGAAGAGGAGACCCCGTGACGCGCTGGACGTTCAGTTCCGAATCCGTGACCGAAGGTCACCCCGACAAGATGGCCGACCAGGTCAGTGACGCCGTCCTCGACGCGATCCTGGCGGCGGATCCCCATGGCCGGGTCGCCTGCGAGACGATGGTGACCACCGGCCTGTGCGTCATCGCCGGGGAGATCACGACGACCGCCTACGTCGAGATCCCCGGCATCGCTCGCGAGACCATCAAGGGGATCGGGTACGACAATCCCGCGTCCGGGTTCGACGGCAACACGTGCGGTGTCCTCGTCTCGATCGACGAGCAGAGCCCCGACATCGCGCAGGGCGTCGACTCGTCCGAGGAGCTGCGGCACGGGACGGCCGGCGAGGACCTGCTCAACAAGCAGGGCGCCGGCGACCAGGGGATGATGTTCGGGTACGCCTGTCAGGAGACCGACGAGCTGATGCCGCTGCCGATCTGGTCGGCGCACCGGCTCTCCGAGCGACTCGCCGAGATCCGCAAGTCGGGTCAGGTCCCGTACCTGCGCCCCGACGGCAAGACGCAGGTGACCTACGAGTACGAGAACGGGCGCCCGATCGGCCTGCGCAGCGTGCTCATCTCGACCCAGCACCAGGACGGCATCGACCGCGACAGCGTGATCCGACCCGATCTGATCGAACAGGTGATCCGGCCCGTGATCCCGGCGCAGTTCGCCGACGACGACTACGAGATCTTCATCAACCCGACCGGCAACTTCGTGATCGGCGGCCCGCACGGCGACTGCGGGCTGACCGGACGCAAGGTGATCGTCGACACCTACGGTGGGATGGGTCGGCACGGTGGCGGTGCCTTCAGCGGCAAGGACCCCTCGAAGGTCGACCGTTCGGCCGCCTACGCCGCACGATGGGTCGCGAAGCACATCGTCGCCAGCGGCGCCGCCGATCGGTGCGAGCTCCAGGTCGCCTACGCGATCGGTGTGGCGCACCCGCTCAGCATCCTCGTCGAGACCTTCGGCACCGAGCACGTCGCCCCCGACACGATCGAGCAGGCGGTCCGCGAGGTCTTCGACCTGCGCCCCGCCGCGATCGTCCGGGATCTCGATCTGCTGCGGCCGATCTACCGCGAATCGGCCGCCTACGGGCACTTCGGCCGCGCCCAGTTCCCCTGGGAGCAGCTCGATCGCCTCGACGATGTTCGGAGCGCCGTCGGGTCGTGACCGCCGACGGGCACCGGGCTCGTCGCATCGTTCGGGTCCTGCCCGACGTCACCGGACTCGACAAGACCTTCGACTACACCGTCGGGGTCGACGACGACCCGCGCGTCGGGTGGCGCGTGCGCATCGACCTGCACGGGCGTCGGGTGGGTGGATGGGTCGTCGCCGTCGACCCGGCAGACGGTCCACCGATCGAGACGCTCAAGCCGATCGCCAAGGTCAGCGGTCTCGGTCCGGACGCCGAGCTGATCGCGCTCGCCGAGTGGGCGGCGACGCGGTGGGTCGCGCGCCGGCGCCACTTCCTGACCGCGGCCTCGCCGCCGCGCACCGTGAGGTCGCTGGGCGCGGCCGACGTCACCGCGGCGGTCGTCGAGCCACGCAGCCCGGCATCGTCCGAGCTGCTCGGCCACGGTGGTGGCGTGCTGCGCCTCCCGCCGACCGCCGATCCGATGCCGGCGGTGCAGAGCGCCGCCTCGATCGGACCCACCCTCGTCGTGGTGCCCGCGGTCGACCACGCCCGACTGCTCGCCGGCCGTCTCCGGCGCTCGGGGCGAACGGTGGCCCTGATGCCCGACCAGTGGTCGGCGGCGGCGTCCGGCGTCGACGTGGTGGTCGGCGCTCGCAATGCGGCGTGGGCACCCTGCCGTGATCTCGCCGCGGTCGTGCTCGTCGACGAGCACGACGAGGGCGTGTACGCCGAGTCGTCACCGACCTGGAACGCCCGCGACGTGCTCCTGGAGCGCTGCCGCCGCGCCGACGTGCCGCTGCTGATGGTCTCGCCGTGTCCGACGCTGCACGCGATCGAGTGGCGTCCGGTCGTCCGCCCGCCCGCCGCCCGCGAACGAGCGGGGTGGCCGATCGTCGACGTGATCGATCGGTCGGACACCGAGCCGTGGAAGCGGTCGCTGGTCACCTCCGAGCTGATCGGCCACCTGCGCGACCCGGAGCGCACCGTCGTGTGCGTGTCGAACACGACGGGGCGGGCGCGCGTGCTCGCGTGCCGGTCGTGCCGCGAGCTGGTTCGCTGCGAGCGGTGCGATGCCGCCGTCGCCCTGACCGACGACGGTCGTCTGCGCTGCGCCCGCTGTGATCTGCAGCGTCCGCCGGTATGTGCGAACTGCGGTTCCTCCGACTTCGCGAACCTCCGCCCGGGCGTCACCCGGCTC
>CBFCWS010000220.1:0-6034 GCA_965601765.1 uncultured Ilumatobacter sp.
CCTCCTCGGCCGGTTCCCCGAGCTCTGCGGATTGATCCGCGGTCGCCGCCTCGGCGTGTCCTTCGCCGGCCGTGTCGTCGCCGCCGCCGTCGCGGCCGTCCTCGACCAGGTCGCCGGCGTCGTCGCGGTCGGTGAGCAGGATCGTGTCGCGGACGTACTGGGCCCAGAGGTGTGACCACACCGGCTGGTAGAAGACGGCGAGTGGGTCGGGCAGCTCGTAGCCGGTGAGCCCGAGCACGGCGTCGTCGACGACGACCAGCGCCACACCGGCGTCGGCGACGGGGTCACCCGACTGGTCGAGCACCTCGACGGTGACGTCGGTGCTCCCACCCGGGAGCAGGGCGTCGGACGCCGGGCGCACGGTCACGTCGAGCTCGCGGCTGCTCGGCGGGACCGAGAGGTCGACCTCGCCGCGTGCGAACACGGGTGTCTGGCCCCGGGCGCCGACGGCCGTGACGTGAACCCGTGCGCTGGGGAGCCAGTTCTCGCCGATCTCGATCGGAACGATCGCGCTGCCGTCCTCGGTCTCGAACGGCACGGACGCGACGACATCGCCGACGGTGACGTGGGCGACGCCGAAGGCCGGCGCGAACGGTGCCCGGACGAAGACCTCCGCGACGTCGCCGATCGCGTACTCCTCGGCATCGGGCACGATCGTGAGATCCTGCGCCTCGACCGCGGTGCCGAGCTCGGGGGTCTCCCCGCCGACCCAGACGGTGAGCTCGGTGCGGTTGCGGCCACCGGCGTCGTCGTCGATCGTCGCGGTCACCCGGTACTCACCGCCGAGCTCGCTCGGGAGTGCGCACGAGACCGCTTCCTCGCCGGAGACCACGGTGCACGTCGTCTCGTCGACGACGATCTCGACCCACTCGTCGTCGCGCTGCTCGTAATCGACTCGCCCGGCGCTGACACCGATCTCGCGTCCCGCCGCGAGCACCCCGTCGATGTCGGCGGCGATGACATCGACGTCGATGGTCTCGCCCGCCTCGACGAACGGCCGGTCGACGCGGACGCCGACATAGAGCTCGCCGCTGTGGACGGTGATGGCCGTCCGATCGGCCCACGCCTGCCGGTTGACGTCGGTGACGGTCGCCTCGGCGACGACCGACACCGGGAGATCGAGATCGGTGCGCTCGAGCTCGAACTCGAGGAAGTGCCGGCCGGCGGCGTCGGTCCGGCCGGTGAACGACTCGTACGTGGCCTCGGGCTGCCATGGGCAGTCGAAGCACTCGGCGGCGAGTTCGCCGGCGAGCTCGGCCGCCGCGAACTCGGTCGTCGCGAACTCGGCGGCGTCGGCGGCCGGGACGTCGACACCCTGGTCGAACCACCACGGCGACCAGACACCGAACGTGTACTCGTCGAGTCCGGGCGGGCGGTAGCTGGTGTCGCGCGTCGTCACGAGCCAGTCGACGGGAGCGTCGGGCAGGGGACCGCCGGAGAAGAACGACGCGTCGACGGCGAGCGTCGCCGGCGATCGGGCCAGGGTGGGTGGCGGTGACTCGAGTCGGGTCGTCACCTCGAACTCCGGCGTGCGGAACTCCTGGATCTGGAACTGGTGCCCGGTGCCGCGCCACTCGCCGTCGCCGCCCGGCAGGTCGAGCTCCACCGAGGCCGGGCCGAGGTTGGCGCCCTCGGGGATGTCGAACACGACGTCGAACCCACCGAGGTCGTTGATCGTCGTCGATCCGGACGCGAGCTCGGCGCCTTGCGCGTCGTAGGCGGTGTACGTCGCCTCGGTGAAGTCGTACAGCGTCAGCCCCTCGCCCGGCACGACCCGTCGGATCCAGCCCGCGACGCGGATCGTCTCGCCCGGCCGGTAGACGCCCCGATCGTCGAAGGTGTACCAGCGCGCCTCGCCGCTCAGCGTCTCGCGCTGCCAACCGTCCCATCGGTCGGCGGGGGCGAACGACTCCTGCCCGTCGGCGGCGGCGAAGACCCCGGTCACGGGCGCCTCGCCGAGCTCCAGGTCTGCCAACCCCTCGTCGTCGGTCGTGGCGACGCGGCCGTCGCCGAGCAGTTCGATCGGCACACCGCCGAGGGGTTCGCCCGTGCGCAGGTCGGTCGCCCAGAGGTGCATGTGGCCGGCATCGACGAACACGTCGACGCCGAGCGTCGTCCGCTGCACCCACGCGATCGTCGGCCGGTTGCGCCAGAAGAGGTCCTCGTCGTCCTCGTAGGTCTCGGTCGGCTCGATGCGGACGACGAGCTGCGAACCGGTCTGGTTGAACGCCGACGCCAGGTCGACCGTCGTCGTCACGAGCTCGTTGGGTGATGCGTCGATGCCGATCACGTCGTCGGCGACGAGTGTCCACTCCTCGGGGACCGCGGTCTCGATCCCGCTCCACTGACCCTCGAGGTACGTCTGGAAGGCCGCGTACTGGTTCGGGTCGAGCGCCCACGCCCGGTACCTGATCTCGTCGTGGTTGACCGAGCCGACCGACAGCGAGGGCTCCTCGGCGAACGGGTCGAGCGTGATGAACGGCCGATCCGGACCGATGAACTGCGGCGAGGCGTCGCCGACGTCGAAGGTCGCCGTCTCGCTGCTCCCGAGGGTCTGGCCGAAGACGTCGCTGAGCGACCGATCCAGGGTCACACGGTACGTCGTGTCGGCGGTGGTCGCCCCGCGCAGCTCGACGACCGGGCCCGCGAGGTCGATCCGCAGACCGTCGATCGGCGGATCGATGCTGATCGCCGACGGATCGAAGAGGTCGGCGTCGAGCGGGTTGCTGAACTCCAACACGAGCGGCATCCCGGGCTCGCATCGCTCTTCCCAACCGCACCGTTCGGCCGTGAGCGCGAGCGAACCGAAGGTGCTGCCCGAGAACCCGGCTGCCTCGCGGTTGGTGAGGGGCCCCTCCGCCGAGGGGACCCCTGGTCCGACGGTGACGGTGAGCGACTGATCCGGCGACAGCGTGCCGACCGGCGTGAAGGCGACGACGTGGTCGTCGAGCGCTGCGTCGACCGTTGCCTGGAGGTCGTCGTCGGCGGCGATCTCGTCGTCGTCGGCCAGCCGGAGCCCGACGTCGACACCGTCGGCCGAGAGGCGGATCTCCTCGAGCGCCTCGGCCGGCGTCACCCGCTGGTCGAACACGACGGCGAACACCGGTGTGGTCGAGGTGCTCTCGCTCAATCCGACGAGATCGACCACGCTCGGCGGCGGGGTGGAGAACGTCCAGGTGACGTCGGACGGCAGCGCCCCGCCGGTGGCCGACGTGGTGCCGGCCGGCACGGTCACGGTGAACTCGGTCGCGGCGGGGAGGCGGTCGGTCCTGCCGGGCAGCACCTCGAATCGGAGCGTCCGGGTGCCGATCCACCGCCAACGGCCCTCGATGGCCGGCTCGACGGTGATCGGGACGTCCGCCTCGGCGAGGTCGTCGAGCGTGTCGAGGGGGACCATCGGCTGGTCGAACGTGACGGTCAGGAAGGGCGCCACCGCGACCTCGCCCTCCGGCTGGAAGCGGACGACGTTCAGTGGGCCGGTGGGGGTCTCCGCGGGTGTGGTCCCGTCGTCGGGTGGAGGGAAGGGGTTGGCGATCGTCTCCCCGGCGATCGGCGGGTCGAGCGTGGTCGGCGGGAACGCGAACGTCGTCGAGCCATCGGGTGGGATCTCCCACTCGGGGAGCCGGTCGATCATCGCCGCCGCCTCCTCCGGCGTCAGCGGTGTCGTCGCCGGTCGCGTGATCGTCGCGCCGGGCACCGACTCGGAGCTGCCTTCGCGCAGCGTCAGGCCGACGGGCGCCACCTCCTCCGGGCGGAAGGGCTCGGCGACGGTGACGATCGCGTCGCCGGCGTCAGTGGGCTGTTCGGCGGCCGTCGTCGTGGTCGCGTCGCCGTCGGACGAGCCGTCGTCCGAGCACGACGCGAGGAGGAGCGTCGCCGCGAGACCGGCCGCGATCCGACGCGTCGCATTGCGGCGTCGCCCTGGTTTCGTCGATCGGGGAGAGGGCTCGAGGTTCATGTCGCCTGCGGTCTCGTCTCACTGTACGACGCTCCCGCAAGCTTCCTGGTTCCCGTCTCAGCACCCCCACAGGATCGGGGTCCAGCGCAGGATGTCGGCCGGCTCCACCGGGCCCTGCTCGCCGTCCGCGATCTTCGCCCCGATCACCTCGAACCGCATCAGCGAACCCGATCCGGTCGCCGCGCGCTCGACGAGGCGATGGCGGAACTCGACGAGGTCGCCCTCGTAGGCCGGGGCGAGGTGATCGCAACCGTCCCAGGCCACCACCGTCGCGAGACCCGGCAGCATGCGGGTCAGGGAGGCTTGCGCGAGGCCCTGCACGTGTCCGCCGTAGACGAGTCGCCGGCCGTTCGCCGTGGTGGTGATGTCGCGGTGGACGGCCGCCTGGTTGAACGTGAGCCGAGCGAGCGGCGCAGCGAGATCGATGTGATCGCGCAGCGGGTCGACGCGCTCGTCGCCGGTCTCCCAGTCGGTGGTGATCAGCCGGTCGAGCGACCAGTCGGGGACCGCCGATCCGACGTCGTCGAGCGGTGACGGGTCGGATGGGCCGGGGATGTCGTCCGACGCGCCCGGCTGGCTGCGACCCCGGATCAGCGCACAGCGTTCGTAGGTGATCACCGGCTCGCCGTCGGCTTCGGTCGTGATGCCGAGCCAGACCTTGCCGCGGTGCTGGTCGCCCTTCGGGGCCGAGTCCTTCATGCCGAGCACGGTCGTCGTCGTCGTCAGCCGCTGGCCGACCTCGACGGGTGCATGGATGCGGACCGAGCGGTAGTAGAGGTTGGCGATCGCCTGCCGGGTGGCCATCGTGGTCTGCCCGATCGAGAACTGCATCACCAGCGCCGGGTTGGCGAGGCGGCCGGACCGCCCGGACGCAGCTGCGTAGAGCTCGGCGTCGGCGGCGAGCGCGTGTTGGTCACCGGTCACCGCGCGGTAGATCGCGTTGTCGGCGTCGGTGAGGGTGACCGACGGCAGCGGCGGCAAGGTGGCGCCGACGGTGAAGTCGTCGTACATCGGACCAGGGCGTGAGGTGTCGAACACGATGCCATCGTGGCACTCGACCCGGCGCGAGGCCTAACGTGGACCCTCGTGTCCGACGAGCAACGGCCCTATGGCGGCGTGTCCGCCGATCCGACCCTCAAGCGGGTGCGCATCCGCCACTTCCAGCGCGCCAAGCAGCAAGGCATCAAGATCACCGGGCTGACCAGCTACGACTGCCTGTCGGCGCAGATCTTCGACGAGGCCGGCATCGACTTCCTCCTCGTCGGTGACTCGGCCGGCAACACGGTGTTCGGGTACGACACGACGCTGCCGGTCACGATGGACGAGCTGATCCCGCTCACGCGCGGCGTCGTGCGTGCGGTCAGGCGCGCACTCGTCGTCGCCGACCTCCCGTTCGGTTCCTACGAGAACGGTCCGGACGAGGCCCTGGCATCGGCGATCAGGTTCATGAAGGAGACCGGCGCCCACGCGGTGAAGCTCGAGGGCGGCGTGCGGTCGTCCGAGCAGATCACACGGATCGTCCGCGCCGGCATCCCCGTGATGGGGCACATCGGCTTCACGCCGCAGAGCGAGCACGGGCTCGGTGGCCACATCATCCAGGGTCGCGGCGACGGCGCCGACGCGCTGCTCGCCGACGCCAAGGCGGTGGAGGCGGCCGGTGCGTTCGCGATGGTGCTCGAGATGGTGCCGTCGAGCGCGGCGGCCGAGGTCACCGAGGCGGTGTCGATCCCGACGATCTCGGTCGGCGCCGGTCCGCAGTGCGACGGTCAGCTGATGGTCTGGAGCGACTGGGCCGGCTTCACGCGGGGCCGGATCCCGCGGTTCGTCAAGCAGTACGCGAGCATCGGCGACACGCTGCTCGCCGCCGCCCGGCAGTACCGCGACGACGTCGACGCCGGGGTCTACCCGGCCCCCGAGCACGAGTACGGCGACTGATCCGCGGGGTCGGACCCCGCCGAGCGATCAGCCGCCGCCGTCACCGCCGTCACCGCCGTCGCCACCGCCGTCGCCGCCACCCCCGCCGTCGTCGCCGCCGCCACCGGGGTCGCCGCCGCCGCCATCGGACGGCGCTTCGGT
>CBFCWS010000221.1:0-5955 GCA_965601765.1 uncultured Ilumatobacter sp.
GTGGGAGTGGTCGGGGGTCAGTCGAAGGCGAGGAAGCTCGCGCCTTCGGCCTGGGTGCTGGTGCCCGTGCCGCTCGAGGCGGCCTTCCAGAAGGCGCGGTAGCTCGGGTAGACGATCTCGGGCGTGACCCAGCCGCTCGCGACGAGCTCGTCGTGGAGCCGGGGGAGGTTGGTCCAGGGCACACCCATGTCGGCGTGGTGCGCGAGGTGCCAGCCCGTGTGGTACGGCACCATCCAGTAGCGGGCGACCAGCGATTGCTCGATCACGTGCGTCGTCCTGCGCCGGTCGCGCGAGCGCTCCATCCCACCGTGCTCGGCGATCGCGCGCAGCCGGTTGGAGACCCGCCACAGCGTCGACCACGACGCGATCCACACGACGTAGGCCCACGGCCGGTCGAACGCGATCGCGACACCGAGCATCACGACGTGCAGCGCCAGGATCTGGAGTGCCTCGGACTTGCCGCGCACGATGGCGTGGCCGAGCACCTTGAAGTTCTTGTACGCGCTGACGCCGGTCGCATCTCGCCGGAGCTTGCGGAGCCACGAGTCGCGTGTCACCGGATACCCGGCGTAGAGCGATGCATCGGGTTCGTTCGGGCCCAACTCGTCACGATGGTGGGCGAAGTGCGCCCGGCGGTAGGCGAGCATCGCCTGGTAGGAGGAGTAGCCCATGAACCGACCGACGTAGTCGTTCGCCCGCCGGTCGGTGAACAGCAGGCGGTGCGCCGCCTCGTGACCGAGGATGTTGAGGCACACGTGCCCGCGGGCCATCAGCACCCACGCCAGGAGGTAGGACCACCAGGTGTTGATCCATGCCGCCGCGATCACGACCCCGAAGCTCTGCAGGAGGGTGGAGCCGACCGCGACGACGTTGCGGAGGTCGGGGATCCGGCGCAGCTCCTGGCGCCACGGCGGCTTCGGCATGCCGCGCTCGTTGAGCCGCTCGGTCGGGAGCACGTCGGGCAGGGCGTCGTCGGGTGGCACCATCGTCGGCTTCGGCCCGGTCAGCGTCCCCTCGCTCACGGTGATCAGCGTATCGGGCGCCCCGTCCAAGATCCGGTTCGGAGCGGCGCCCGGATGCAGCACGACTCCCACCGGGCGGCTACGGTTCGGCTCCGACAGCACCACCACGACCGAGGGGAGTCACCGTGGAGATCAGTGTCACCGTGAACGGGGTCACGCACACCGGCGATGTCGAGCCGCGCACGCTGCTCGTCCAGTACATCCGAGAGCACGTCGGACTGACCGGCACCAACATCGGATGCGACACATCGTCGTGCGGTGCCTGCACCGTCCACGTCAACGGCGAGGCGGTCAAGAGCTGCACGTTGCTGGCCGTCCAGGTCGACGGCGACGAAATCACCACCATCGAGGGCCTCGCCGGCGAGGACGGCACCCTCCACCCGATGCAGCAGGCCTTCGTCGAGCACCACGGCCTCCAGTGCGGCTACTGCACGCCCGGCATGGTGATGGCGGCGACCAGCCTCCTCGACGAGCAACCCAACCCGACCGAGGAAGACGTCCGCATCGGCCTCGAGGGCAACCTGTGCCGGTGCACCGGCTACCACAACATCGTCCAGGCCGTACTCTCGGCCGCCGGTCAGTGATCAACCCCCGTCGACAAGGAGACGCGTCATGATTCCCGCAGCCTTCGACTACGTCCGGGCCGGATCGGCCGAGGAGGCGATCAGCCTCATCGGCGAGCACGGCGACGAGGCCAAGTTCCTCGCCGGCGGCCACAGCCTGGTCCCGCTGATGAAGCTCCGGCTCGCCCAGCCGACCGTCATCGTCGACATCGGTCGCGTCGACGACCTCTCGTACGTCCGCGACGCCGGCGACCACGTCGCCATCGGCGCCCTCACCCGCCACATGGCGGTCGAGAACTCCGAGCTGCTCCGCAGCGAGGTCCCGCTGCTCGCCCACGCGGCGGGACACGTCGGCGACCCGCAGGTCCGCCACCGCGGGACGATCGGCGGCACGATCGCCCACGCCGACCCGGCGTCCGACATCCCCGCCACCACGCTCGCTCTCGGCGCCACGTACGTCGTCCAGGGGCCCGACGGCACCCGTGAGATCGCGGCCCGCGACTTCTACCAGGGCTTCCTCACCACGACCCTGGCTCCCGACGAGATCCTCACCGAGATCCGCGTCCCGAAGATGAACGGGGCGGGCTGGAGCTTCCAGAAGTTCAACCGGCGCGCTCAGGACTGGGCGACCGTCGGCGTCGCGGCGTGGAGGAGCAACGGCGACTCCGCCGTCGCCCTCGTGAACATGGCCTCCACGCCGGTGCTCGCGACGAGCGTCTCGGAAGCGTTGTCGAGCGGTGCGTCCATCGACGACGCCGCCCAGCTGGCTGCCGCGGAGGCGGATCCGCAGGCCGACCTCAACGCGAGCGTCGACTACCGCACCCACCTCGCCAAGGTCCTGGTGAAGCGAGCGCTCCACGAGGCGAGCTGAGCGTCCCCGTTCCGACAGGCGCCGGGTAGGTTCCCCGAGGTGACCCCGGCCGACGTCGCGACCGCGCTGCGACAACACAACTACCTGCCCGACGAGGGGCTCGCCACGGCGGTGTTCCTCGCGGTCGAGCTGCGCCGTCCGCTGCTGCTCGAAGGCGAGGCGGGTGTCGGCAAGACCGAGCTCGCGAAGGTGCTCGCCGCGTGGACCGGCGGCGAGCTGATCCGTCTCCAGTGCTACGAGGGGATCGACGCCGCCCAGGCCGTGTACGACTGGGACTACACCCGACAGCTCCTCCACCTGCGCGCCGCCGAGGCGACCGGCGAGACGGCGGAGCGGACGTCGGCCGACATCGAGGCCGAGCTCTACCACGAGCGCTTCCTCGTCAAGCGGGCGCTGCTGCGCGCGATCGGGCACGGCGACGGGCCGCCGCCGGTGCTGCTGATCGACGAGGTCGATCGGGCCGACGACGAGTTCGAGGCGTACCTGCTCGAGGTCCTGAGCGACTACCAGATCACGGTGCCCGAGCTGGGCGTGTACCGGGCGTCGTCGCCGCCGCTCGTCGTGCTCACCTCGAACCGCACGCGCGACGTCCACGACGCGCTCAAGCGCCGCTGCCTGTACCACTGGGTCGAGCATCCCGACCTCGAGCGCGAGGTGGCGATCATCCGGCTGCGGGTGCCGGGCTGCACCGATGCGCTCGCCCGGCAGGTGGCCGCCGCCGTCGAGGCGATGCGCGACCTCAACCTCTACAAGCCGCCCGGCGTGGCCGAGACGATCGACTGGGCGACGGCGCTGGGCAAGCTCGGTGTGTCGAGGCTCGACGAAGCGAGCATCGCCAACACGCTCGGTACGGTGCTGAAGTACCGCGAAGACGTCCACCGCGTCGACGAGGTCGGGCTCGGGACGCTCGTCGAGCGGGCCTTCGAGCACGGCGCCGGCCACTGACGCACGGTTCGATGGCCGCCGGCACTCGCGACGCCGCCGAGATCGCCGTGGCGTTCTCGCGGGTGCTGCGCGGTGCCGGTGTGGCCGTCCCGACCAGCGCCACGATCTCGTTCGCCGAGGCGCTCGACGCGGTCGGGCTCGCCGACCGTGACGTCACGTTCTGGACGGGCCGTGCCACCCTGATCCGTCGCCGCGAGGACCACGACGTCTACGAACGTGCCTTCAAGGTGTTCTTCGATCGCGACCGCGGGGCCGCGCCGGCGCCCGAGGAACCGCCGATCGAGCTGACCCTCGCCGTCGACGACGACGACACCGGCGAGGCCGAGGGCGACGCCGGCGCCGGCGACGACCAGTCGATCGAGCTGCGGTTCAGCGCGGTCGAGTCACTGCGACGGCAGGACTTCAGCACCTACACCGACGACGAGCTGGCCGAGGCGCAGGCGCTCATGAGCAGGCTGCGCCTGGTGGGTTCGCCCCGCCGCTCGCTGCGGCTCGGCGACGCGCGGGGCCAGACGCAACGACCGGACCTGCGACGAACGGTCCGGGCCGCGATGCGATCGGCCGGTGAACCGTTGCGCCGGCACTATCGGGAGCGGAGCACCCGCCACCGCCGCCTGGTGCTGATCATCGACGTCAGCGGGTCGATGGAGCCGTATGCGAGGGCCCTCCTGCGGTTCGTGCAGGCCGCGGTCGCCGGGCGCCAGAAGGTGGAGGCGTTCGCACTCGGCACCCGGCTCACGAGGTTGACGCGGGAGCTCGCGACCCGCAACCCCGACGAAGCACTCGCCCGCGCCGCCGAGCGAGTCGTCGACTACGGGGGCGGCACCCGCCTCGGTGCCGGGCTGCGGACCTTCAACGACGAGTGGGGCCAGCGCGGCATGTCGCGCGGCTCGATCATCGTCGTGATGTCCGACGGCTGGGACCGCGGCGAGCCCGAGGTCCTCGCCGAGCAGATGGAGCGGATGCATCGCGTCGCCCACCGGATCATCTGGGTCAACCCGCTCAAGGTGACGCCCGGGTACGCGCCGCTGGCGCGGGGGATGGCGGCCGCGCTCCCCCACGTCGACGCCTTCGTCGAGGGTCACTCGATCGACGCCCTCGAACACCTCGCGACCGAGATCGGCGCCGGCTGACCGAGCACCGGCGACCGCGCCACCCGGACCCGCGCCCGGCCCCTCGGCTGCCCATCGGGCGCCTCGTCGTGGCAGGCTTCGACGCATGAAGGAGCTTCTCGACGACCTCGACCGCTGGCGCACGAACGGACGTCGTGTGGCGCTCGCCCGCGTCGTCGACATCGAGGGGTCCGGTCCGCGAGACCCCGGCGCGGCGATGGCGGTGAACGACGCCGGCGAGGTGGTCGGCAGCGTGTCGGGCGGTTGCGTCGAGGGTGCGGTCGTGACCGAGGCACTCGCCGTGCTCGGCGGCGACCGGGATCCCGGGGTGATCAGCTTCGGGTACAGCGACGACGAGGCGTTCGCCGTGGGTCTGACGTGCGGGGGCACGATCCGGCTGTTCATCGAGGAGCTGAACTGGTGACGGTCTACGAGGCGCTGGCCGCGTCCATCCGGGCCGAGGAGCCCGTGGCGCTCGTCACCGAGATCGAGGGCCCGAACGTCGGTGCGAAGCTGCTCGTGCGCCCGGGGCACCCCCACGACGGCACGCTCGGATCACCCGAGCTCGACCGGGTCGCCGGCCGCGACGCGCTCGCCGAGCTCGACGCCGGGCGGTCCGGTGTCCGCCACTACGGCCCGCAGGGGCAGACGACGCCGGAGGACCTGATCGGCGAACCGGTGCTGCGGGTCTTCGTCGAGTCGTGGGCACCACCACCGCAGATGTGGATCTTCGGCGCGGTCGACTTCACCGCCGCGCTCGCGAGGGTCGCCAAGGTGCTCGGCTATCGCGTCATGGTGTGCGATGCACGCGAGATCTTCGCGACCCGTCGCCGCTTCCCGATGGCGGACGAGGTGCGCGTCACCTGGCCCGGACCGGTGTTCGAGGAGCTCGGCGGGCAGCTGCGCGAGCGCGACGCCGTGTGCATCCTCACCCACGACCCGAAGTTCGACGTCCCGGCCGTCCAGGGCGCGCTCGCGACCGCCGTCGGCTACATCGGCGTGATGGGGAGTCGCCGGACCCACGACAACCGGACCGCTCGTCTCCGAGAGGTCGGTGTGAGCGACGCCGACCTGGAGCGGCTGATGTCGCCGATCGGTCTCGACATCGGGGCCCGGACCCCGGAGGAGACGGCGATCTCGATCTGTGCCGAGGTCATCGCTCGCCGAACCGGCCGTGACGCCCCGTCGCTCCGGGACGCATCGGGCCCCATCCACGGCACCTGAGGAACCCCAGAGTCCCGCCTCGATCCGGCTCGGCCGGTCGCCGGACACGTGCTCCGATGCAGGCGGGCGAGCGTCGAAGCGAAGCGGAGACGGCGAGCACGGAAGGCGCAGGCGATCCGGCTCGGCCGGTCGCCGGACACGTGCTCCGATGCAGGCGGGCGGCCGTCGAAGCGAAGCGGAGACGGCGAGCACGGAAGGCGCAGGCGATCCGGCTCGGC
>CBFCWS010000222.1:0-5914 GCA_965601765.1 uncultured Ilumatobacter sp.
GGTGACGATCGCCAGCGGTCGGGCCGGCACCTGCGGGAACGTCGCGTTGACGCTCTCGGCGAAGCCGAGGACGTACAGCGCCACCGACAGTGCCTGTGCGATGAACAGCGGGACGCCGATCGCACCGCCGATCTCGGCGCCGAGCGATCGGCTCACCATGTAGTACGCGCCGCCCGTCCGGACCTGCTTGTCGGTGGCGATCTGGGCGATCGACAGTCCGGTCAACATCGTGATCGAGGTCGCGATCGTGACGACCAGGAGCGTGCCCTGGAGCCCCACGTTGCCGACGACCCACCCGAAGCGCAGGTACAGGATGACGCCGACGATCGTGAGGATCGACGGGGTGAAGACGCCGCCGAAGGTGCCGAGCCCGCGGCGCTCGCCGCTGTCGGTGGGGTGTGCTCCGGAGGTCATGACGAACGCGTCGCCGGCGTCGCGTCGGTCGGCGCTTCGGCGCCGGTCAGTTTGGCAGGGCGTCGGTGTCGGTTCCACCGTCGACGCACGGTCCACCCGGCGTGGGTCCGCCTGCGCGAGCGAGGGCGGAAGCAGGCGCCGGGTACGCTCGACGGCGTGACGGCAAACGACAGCGGTCCGGGCTCGTTCGGCGCCAACTCCTGGCTGGTCGAGGAGATGTACGAGCGCTTCCGGGACGATCCCGGCTCGGTGGCGCCCGCGTGGCAGGAGTTCTTCGACGACTACCGCTCCGAGGCTCCGTCGAACGGTGCGCCGGGGAGCGCCGCGCCACCCGCCGGCATGCCGCGTCCGCAAGGACCGGCGGCCAACGGCTCGACGGCCGCGGCGGCGACCTCCGGCCCGTCGTCCGGGCCCGGCCCGGCGTCCGCCCCGTCGCAACCGGCCGGATCGACGTCGCCCGCACCGACGCCGGCCCGAGCGGAGCCGGCCGCCTCGCAACCGGCTGCCTCGAAGCCGGCTGCGTCCGAGCCGCCGCCGTCCGCCGGCGACGAGCCGCCGGGCGAACCGATCCGGGGGGTGGGCGCGGCGATCGTCAAGAACATGTCGGCGAGCCTCGACGTACCGACCGCGACCAGCTTCCGCAACGTCCCCGCCAAGCTGCTCGAGGTCAACCGCAAGGTCATCAACGGCTACCGCGAGCGCTCCGGCAAGGGCAAGGTGAGCTTCACCCACCTGATCGGCTACGCGGTGGTCAAGGCGATCGCCCACGCCGTCCCCAACATGAAGAACGGGTTCGCCGAGGGTGACGACGGCAAGCCGAGGCTCGTCCGCAACGAGCACGTCAACATGGGTCTCGCCGTCGACGTCGACCGCGGCGACGGGACGCGGTCGCTGGTCGTGCCCGTGCTGAAGCAGGCCGACACGCTCGACTTCGCCGGGTTCTTCGCGGCGTACCAGGAGATCATCCGCAAGGTGCAGAACAACGCCCTGACCCTCGACGACTACGCCGGGGCCAACGTCACGCTCACCAACCCGGGCACGATCGGCACGGTGCAGTCGGTGCCCCGGCTGATGCCGGGCCAGGGTGTGATCGTCGGCGTCGGGTCGATCTCGTTCCCGGCCGAGTTCGAGGGCGCGGACGTCCGCAACCTGTCGTCGCTCGGGGTGTCGAAGGTCGTCACGATCACCAGCACCTACGACCACCGGATCATCCAGGGCGCCGAGTCGGGCCTGTTCCTGAAGCGGGTCCACGAGCTGCTGCTCGGTGAGCACGGCTTCTACGAGGACATCTTCCACGACCTCGACATGCCCTACGAGGCGGTCAGGTGGCGGCCCGACGTCAACCCGATCGACCACGTCGAGGCGATGCTCGCCAAGCAGATGGCCGTCGCCAAGCTCATCCGGGTGCACCGCGTCCGCGGTCACCTGATGGCCGATCTCGACCCGCTCCACTGGAAGGAGCCGCACACGCCGGTCGAGCTCGATCCGGCGACGTACAACCTGACGATCTGGGATCTCGACCGGGAGTTCCTCACCGACGGCGTCGGCGGCCTCGACAAGATGACCCTCGGCGATCTGCTCGGCGTGCTCCGCGATGCGTACTGCCGCACGATCGGCGTCGAGTTCATGCACATCCAGAACACCGCCGAGCAGCGGTGGATCGAGGAGCACGTCGAGATCAAGCGGCCGCCGATCTCCAAGCAGACCCAGGACCGCATCCTCGAGCGGCTCAACGCGGCCGAGTCGTTCGAGCGCTTCCTTGCCACCAAGTACGTCGGCACGAAGCGGTTCGGGATCGAGGGCGCCGAATCGGCGATCCCGATCCTCGACGCGATCCTCTCGGGCGCCGCCGACGACGGCATGGACGGCGCCGTGCTCGGCATGGCCCACCGCGGCCGGCTCAACGTGCTGTCCAACATCATGGGGAAGAGCTACGAGGCGATCTTCTCCGAGTTCGAGGGCCACGTCGACGCCGACACCGTGCAGGGGTCGGGCGACGTCAAGTACCACCTCGGCGCCGAGGGCACCTACACGGCGCCCAGCGGCACGTCGATCCCGATCGAGCTGGCCGCCAACCCGAGCCACCTCGAGACGGTCGTACCGATCGTGATGGGGATGGTGCGCGCCAAACAGGACCAGATCGCGCCGCCGGGCGCGGCGTCGGTCGTGCCGATCCTGATCCACGGGGACGCCGCGTTCGCGGGTCAGGGCGTCGTCGCCGAGTCGCTCGCGATGAGCGACATCGGCGGGTACCGCGTCGGCGGGTCGATCCACCTCATCATCGACAACCAGATCGGCTTCACCACCGCGCCGGAGTGGAGCCGCTCGTCGATGTACTGCTCCGACGTGGCCAAGACGATCCAGGCGCCGATCTTCCACGTCAACGGCGACGACCCGGAGGCGTGCGTCCGCGTCGCCGAGATGGCGTGGGCGTACCGGCAGAGGTTCCACAAGGACGTCGTCATCGACATGGTGTGCTACCGGCGTCACGGACACAACGAAGGCGACGATCCGAGCTACACCCAGCCGCTGATGTACAAGGCGATCGCCGACCGTCGCAGCGTCCGCAAGTTGTACGTCGAGTCGCTCGTCAAGCGCGGCGCGATCACCGTCGAGGAGGCCGAGGATGCGCTCGGCGACTTCCAGGACAAGCTCCAGGTCGCCCTCGACGAGACCCGCTCCAAGTCGGACACCGCTCCCAGGGTGCCCAAGCCGCCCAAGCCGCTCGGCGTCCTGCCGCACATCCCGACCGGCGTCGGCCGGGACACCCTCACCTCGATCTTCCACCATCTCACCGACTATCCCGACGGGTTCACGCCACACCCGAAGCTGGCCAGGCAGTTCGAGAAGCGCACGGAGCAGTTCGAGCGCGACGACGACGTCGACTGGGCGACGGCCGAGGCGCTCGCATTCGGATCGCTCGTCCTGGAAGGGCATCCGGTGCGTCTGGCCGGACAGGATTCGCGGCGGGGAACGTTCAGCCAGCGGCACGCGGCGCTGATCGACTACGAGAAGGGCGCTCCGTGGATGCCGCTGAGCAACCTGCCCGGCGCGACGGCCATGTTCTGGGTCTACGACTCGCTCCTGTCGGAGTACGCGACCCTCGGCTACGAGTACGGCTACGCGCACTCGAACCCCAACGCCCTCGTGTGCTGGGAGGCGCAGTTCGGCGACTTCGTGAACGGCGCCCAGATCATCATCGACCAGTACATCGTCGCCGCCGAGGACAAGTGGGACCAGCACAACGGCCTGGTCCTGCTGTTGCCGCACGGGTACGAGGGGCAGGGCCCCGAGCACTCGTCGGCGCGGATCGAACGGTTCCTCACCCTTGCCGCCGAGGACAACACCCAGGTCTGCAACGCGACCACCGCGGCGCAGTACTTCCATCTGCTCCGCCGGCAGGTGCACCAGTCCCGCCGCACGCCGCTCGTGGTCTTCACCCCGAAGCAGGGCCTGCGCATGCGCCAGACCCGCTCGAGCCTCGACGAGCTGACGGTCGGATCGTTCCAGGAGGTGCTCGACGATCCGGGTGTCGCCGATGCGTCGGAGATCCGGCGGGTCGCGTTCTGCTCGGGCAAGGTGGCCTGGGACGCGATGGCCGAGCGCGACAGGCGTGGCGCGCCGGTGGCGATCGTCCGGGTCGAGCAGCTGTACCCCCTGCCCACCGAGCAGATGCTGTCGCTGGTCCGCGACCGGTACGTGAACGCTCGCGAGCTGCGCTGGTTGCAGGAGGAGCCCGAGAACATGGGCGCGTGGAACTTCGTCGAGCACCACACGTGGCGGGTCAAGGACCTCGGCTACGACCTCCGCCACGTCGCGCGCGTCGACTCGGGCAGCCCGGCGACCGGTTCCAAGACCGTCCACGACCAGGAGCTCGCCGATCTGATGGACGGCCTCTTCGCCGACCTCTGAGGCGCGCCCGACCACTCGCGCATCTCGTGGCAGCGAACCCGGCCGCTGCGTGCCCGATCGCCGCCACCGGACCGTCGAGCCGAGGGATGTCAGCGGGCGACGAGGTCGATGCCGACGACTCGACCCAGTTCGGCGAGGGCGCCGATCGGTTCGACGACCTTGATCGTCGTCATGCCCATCTCGCGCGCCGGCTTCAGGTTGACGCCGAGGTCGTCGAGGAACACCACGCGTCCCGGGTCGACCCCGGCGGTCCGGCACGCGAGCTCGTAGAACTCGGGTTCGGGTTTGCGGACGCCGACCTCGCTCGATGCGATCACGTGGTCGAAGCGCGCCATCACCGCCGCGACGTCGGGGCGATCGACGTCGGTGCGGACGTTGTTGGTCAGGCACGCGGTCGCCAGCCCGGCTGCGACCACCCGGTCGAGGGCGGCGACCATGACAGGGCGGACGTCGCCGTACAGCATCGCGAGGACGTCCCGGCCCGAGACCCGGTGGCCGAACGCCGCCGACTCGTCGGCGAACTTGCGGTCGAACTCGTCGACGTCGATCTCCCGACGCTCGATGCGCGCCCACGCGTTGTGGTCGGGGTCGGTCGCGTTCACCGTGCGGATGAAGTCGGTCGGAAGGCCGTGATCGGCCTCGTATCGCCGGAACGCGTCGAACGGACTGGTCGTGATCACGCCGCCGAAGTCCCAGAACACCGCGTCGAATCCGGTGGCCGTCACGGACCTGCACCCTACGATGGCCTGCGGCGCCGGCTGATGTCGCGCCGTGACGAGACGAGAATCGAGGATCCGTGACCACCATCCGACCCGACCTCTTCGTCGTCGATGGCTCCAACATCGCGACGGAAGGCCGATCGACGCCGAGCCTGGAGCAGCTCAACGAGGCGATCGCCGCGTTCTCCGACGAGCGTCCGGGGGTGAAGATCACCGTCGTCGTCGACGCGACCTTCGGCCACCGCATCAGCAAGTCCGAGGCGAAGCAGTTCGACGCCGCGGTGGCCAACAACGACATCGTGACGCCCCCCGCCGGCGCGGTCGGCCGCGGCGACGCGTTCGTGCTCAGCGTCGCCCACAAGGCCAACGCCGGTGTGCTGTCCAACGACTCGTTCCAGGAGTTCCACGGCGAGTACGGCTGGCTCTTCGACGAGGGTCGTCTCGTCGGGGGGAAGCCGGTGCCGCACGTCGGGTGGGTCTTCGTCGCCCGCAGCCCGGTGCGCGGGCCGCGGAGCCGCCAGGCCATCCGCGAGGCGCAGGAGGAGGGGGCGGTCGAGTCGCCTGCCGAGACCAAGGAGCGCGCCAACCGACGGGTCAAGAAGAAGGCGGCCGTCCGTCGGCGCGGCGGGTCGCAGGCCGACGACACCGCTGCCGACGCGCCCGGCGAGCCGGCCGACGCGCCCGCCTCCGAGGCGTCCGACGCCGAGCTGCCCGAGGAGACCTCGTCGCGTTGGGTGAGCAGCGACGACGCGGTCAACGACCTGCTCCCGTTCCTCGAGTTCGTCGAGCACCACCCTGTCGGCACGCGTGTCTCGGCGACGGTCGACAGCTACTCGTCGCACGGCGCCTACGCGCGCGCGGACGACGTG
>CBFCWS010000223.1:0-5852 GCA_965601765.1 uncultured Ilumatobacter sp.
GCTTCAGGCTGATGCCGCCGGAGTCGTACATCACGCCCTTGCCGACGAGGCACAGGTGAGCCTGCGGATCATCGGGGGTGTACGTCAGCTTCACCATCCGCGGCGGCTCGGCCGATCCGGCGTTGACCCCGAGGACCCCACCGCAGCCCATGACCCGCAGCCGATCGGCGTCGAACACCTCGACCTCGAGCCCGTGGTCGCCGGCGAGGTCGACCGCCAGCGCCGCGATGTCGCGGGCGTTCAGGAGGTTGGCCGGCGCGTTCGCGAGATCGCGTGCGAGCACGCCGGCGCGGGCCGTCACGCGCCCACGAGCTGCGCCGGCGTCGGCCGCAGCGGACGACTTCGCGGGCACGACCAGGTCGAGGCGCTCGAGTGCGGTCGGCGCATCCGACGTCTTCGAGCCGTGGTAGCGGTACCTCGCCAACAACACCCCTTCGGTGACCGCCGCCGCCGCCTCGGCGGCCGGGTGATCGCCGGCGGTCGCGAGCCCGGTCGCGACGCGCGATCGCTCGGCGGTCGCCCGGGCGAACGCCGCGGCGGCGTTGCGGAGGTCGGCGACGCTCGGGGTGTCGCCGACCCCCACCGCCACCACGGTCGGCGCGTCGCGACTCGGGACGATCAGCGTCTGGCCGACCTCGCCGTCGAAGCCGTGAGCGCCGAGCGCAGCCCGGGTCAGACCGATCGACCGGGGGACCGACCCCGACGGCCCCACCGGGACACCGAGGGCTTCTGCGTCGGCGGGAACGGAGCGGACGACGGCGACATCGGCGAGGGACACAGCGGCAAGCGTCATGCGGACAGTGTGTCGCATCGGTGATGGCGCGTCCCGATCGTGGCCGCAGCCGACCGCGCGGCGCGACCGGGGGGTCTGCTACGGTCCGCGCATCGGTCGGCATCGGACGTGTCCGCTGCCTCCCGGTCACCGTGGGGAGGACGGTGGTGTCGGATCCTCCGGACGCACGTCCGGTGGTGGGGTCGACGCCATGGTGCGAGCCACGGGCCCACACATCCGTTCAGGGGAGGAACACCATGATCCACAAGCGCACCAGAGGGTGGACACGCTTCGCCGCCGCGACCGCAGCCGTCGTACTGGTCGCAGGCGCGTGCACCAGCGACGACGACGACAGCGGGGACGAAGCCCCGGCCGAGGAGCCCGCCGAGGAGCCGGCCGAGGAGCCCGCCGACGAGGAGCCGGCCGAGGAACCCGCCGAGGAGCCGGCCGAGGAGCCCGCCGAAGAGCCGGCCGAGGAGGAGCCGACGGACGACACCGTCGAGCTGGCCCAGGACGGCTCGACGCTCGACGCCGTGTTGGATGCCGGCGTGCTCCGCTGCGGCACCCGCGACGCGCTGCCCGGCTTCGCCGTGCTGACCGAGGACGGCGACCACGTCGGGTTCGACTCCGACTTCTGCCGGGCGATCGCCGCAGCGGTGCTCGGCGACGCCGAGGCGGTCGAGCACGTCGACGTCGAGACCGCCGACCGGTTCACCGCGCTCCAGTCGGGCGAGATCGACGTCCTGGTGCGCAACACGACGTGGACGGCGTCGCGCGACGGCGGCGAGGGCGCGACGTTCATGCAGCCGAACTTCTACGACGGCCAGGGCATGATGGTCGCGACCGGCGACTTCGCCAGCATCGAGGAGATGGACGGCGTGATCGTGTGCGTCGCCCAGGGCACCACCACCGAGGGCAACGCGGCCGGTGAAGCGGCCCGACTCGGGCTCGACTGGGAGGTCCGTGCGTTCGAGAACACCGACCTCATCCAGGAGGCGTTCATCGCCGGACAGTGCGACGGTTGGTCGTCCGACGTCAGCCAGCTCACCGGCCTGCGGTCGGTGTACCCCGACGGCCCCGAGGCGCTCACGATCCTGCCCGAGGTCTTCTCCAAGGAGCCGCTCGCACCCGCCGTCGCCGACGGCGACACCGAGTGGGCACAGGTCGTCAACTGGGCGATCCTCGCCACGATCCAGGCCGAGGAGTTCGGCATCACCTCCGAGAACATCGGCGACTTCGCCGAGACCGAGGACATCACCATCCAGCGCTTCCTCGGTCTCGAGGTCGCCCAGGACGACGGATCGGCGGGCGCGGTGCTCGACCCGGGCCTCGGTCTCCCGCCCGACTTCGCGTCCCAGGTCGTCAGCCAGGTCGGCAACTACGGGGAGATCTTCGAGGAACACCTGACACCGCTCGGCCTCGAGCGCGGCGTCAACTCGCTGTGGACCGACGGCGGCCTGCTCTACGCACCTCCGTACCGCTGACCGGCGAACACCGCCGATGAACCGCTCCGCCGGGGGTGACCGGGCCCGGCCCGGTCACCCCCGCCGAGACCACGGCCGCTCGCGGTGACCTCGACCGTCGCGCCCCAGACCCCGCAACGGGTCCCGCTGTACCGCGACGTCCGCGTGCTGCAGTGGCTGTTCCAGCTCGTGGTCGTGGCGATCGCCATCGCGATCGTGCTGTGGTTGATCGGCAACTACCGGACCAACTCCGAAGACCAGGGCATCCCGACCGACTTCGACTTCCTCGACAACCCGGCGGCGTTCGAGATCACCGGCAACTCGATGTCGCAGAGCGCCCCGGTCCGCGATGCCTTCGTGCAGGGCCTGCTCAACACCCTGCGGATCTCGGTCGCCGGGATCGTGGCCGCCACGGTGCTCGGCACGATCATCGGCGTCGCCCGGTTGAGCAAGAACTGGCTCGTCAGCAAGATGGCGGCGGTGTACGTCGAGGCGGTCCGCAACGTGCCGCTCCCCCTGTTCGTCGTGTTCGGGGCGCTCGCCGTGGTGCTCGGCGTGTTCCCGCGCATCCAGGAGGCATGGGAGCCGCTCGGGATGCTCGTCGTGTCGAACCGTGGCGTGGCGGCACCCTGGTTCGAGGGACCGGCGCCGGGCCTGATCGCGATCGGGTTGCTCGGTCTGCTCGCCGCGTGGGCCGTCGGTCGCTGGCGGCGATCGGTGTCGGACCGGACCGGTGCCGCGCCGCGCAGCGGACTGTGGGGGTTCGGCGTGTTCGCGGTCGTCGTCGCCGCCGGGTGGCTGATCGGCGGCTACTCGGTCACGCTCCCCGGGGTCGACGGCCGCCAGTCCGTCGGTGGCATCCGCATCGACCCGTCGTTCTTCGCTATCTTCTTCGCGCTCGTGATCTACACGGCGAGTCACATCGCCGAGATCGTGCGCGGCTCGATCCAGGCCGTGCCGAAGGGCCAGGGCGAGGCGGCCAACGCCCTCGCACTGAGCGGGTTCCAGCGCATGTGGTACGTGATCCTGCCGCAGGCGTTCCGGATCGCGATCCCGCCGGTCGGCAACCAGTACCTCAACCTGATCAAGAACTCCTCGCTGGGGGCGGGCATCGGCTACTACGACATCACCCTCGTCACGCAGACGACGGTGGGCAACGGCTCGCCGGCCGTCCCCGCCTTCACGATCACGCTCGCCGTCTACGTCTCGATCTCACTCGTCACCTCGATGTTCGTCAACATCGCCAACCGCCGCGTCGCACTGGTCGAACGATGAGCGTCGCCTCCCGTCCACCCGCCCTCGTCTGGCTCCGTCGCCACCTGTTCCGGACGCCGATCGACGCGATCGTCACGGTCATCGCGGGCATCGCGTCGGCGTGGGTGATCTACAAGACCGTCAACTTCCTGTTCGTGACCGGCAGGTGGGAGATCATCCGCGCCAACCTCGAGCTGCTGATGATCGGCCGCTACCCCGAGGTGCACGTCCTGCGCCTCGCCGTGACCGTCGTCGTGCTCAGCGGCTGGGCCGGGCTGATCGCCGGCATCGTGCACGCGCGCCAGGTGCACGCCGGCCGCGCCGACCCGAGACGCACGCGCTGGTCGCGGGCGCGCGTCGTCGATCTCTTCGAACGGCTGTGGATCCCCGCGGTGATGATCCTCCTGCTGCTCGCGCTCACCGACACCGCCGGACCCTGGATCACGGCCGGTCTGGCGGCGGTCGCCGCCGTCGCTGGCCGTCTGGTCGGCCCGTTCCTAGGGCGGCTGCGGCTCGGCGCGCTCGGCGGGGCGCTGCTCGCCGTCGGACTGGCCGCTGTGCCGCTCGCGCTGTACCTGTACGTCGTCTCGGCGGTCGGCTTCGGCGAGTGGGGCGGCTTCATGCTCAACATCTTCCTCGCCGCCTGCTCGATCGTCCTGTGCTACCCGCTCGGCCTGCTGCTCGCACTCGGCCGCCGCTCCGGGCTGCCGCTGGTGCGCTTCGTGTCGACCGTCTACATCGAGCTGGTCCGCGGTGCGCCGCTGTTCGTGCTGCTGCTGTTCGCCAACGTGGCGCTCGGGTTCTTCGTCCCCCAGAGCTTCGTCCCGTCCACGCCGACCCGTGCGATCATCGTGTTCACGCTCTTCACGGCGGCGTACATGGCCGAGATCGTCCGGGGCGGGCTCCAGTCGGTCCCGTCCGGGCAGTACGAAGCGGCCAAGGCGCTCGGGTTGTCCCCGCCCCGCCAGACCTTCCTGATCGTGCTCCCCCAGGCGCTGCGCAACGTGATCCCGGCCCAGATCGGGCAGCTGATCTCGCTGTTCAAGGACACCGCGCTGGCCGGCGTGGCGATGGGTCTGTTCGAACTGCTGCGCGTGTCGGAGGCGATCACGCAGCAGGACGCCTTCCGGGGGCAGGGGCTGATCGGCGAGACGCTCGCCTTCGGCGCGGTCCTGTTCTGGACGGTGAGCTACACGATGAGCCGCGAGAGTCAACGCCTGGAGCAACGACTGGGAGTAGGAGTCCGATGAGCGACGAGACACCGCCGACCGACCAGCGCGTCTTCGCCGACGCCACCAAGATGACCGGCGACGAGCACGCGATGATCGAGATGGAGGGCGTCGACAAGCTCTTCGGCGACTTCCAGGCGCTGCGCGACATCAACCTCAAGGTCGCCCGCCAGGAGGTCGTGGTCGTGATCGGCCCGTCGGGATCGGGCAAGTCGACGATGATCCGCTGCATCAACCGGCTCGAGGAGCACGATGCCGGCCGGATCATGGTCGACGGGGTGGAGCTCTCCAACGACGTGCGCAACATCCAGGAGATCCGGCGCGAGACCGGGATGGTGTTCCAGTCGTTCAACCTGTTCCCCCACCTGACGGTGCTCGACAACGTCATCCTGGCGCCGCGCCACGTTCGCAAGATGCCCAAGGCCGAGGCCGAACGGCTCGGGATGGAGCTGCTCGAGCGGGTCCGCATCCCCGAGCAGGCCAAGAAGTACCCCGGTCAGCTGTCCGGCGGGCAGCAGCAGCGCGTCGCGATCGCCCGGTCGCTGGCGATGACCCCGAAGGTGATGCTCTTCGACGAACCGACCTCGGCGCTCGACCCGGAGATGATCAACGAGGTGCTCGACACGATGCGCGACCTCGCGCGGCAGGGCATGACGATGATCGTCGTCACCCACGAGATGGGGTTCGCGAACGAGGTCGCCGACCGTGTCGTGTTCATGGCCGACGGTCAGATCGTGGAGGTCGGAACACCCGAGCACTTCTTCACGAACCCGCAGGAGGCGCGGACCCAGCAGTTCCTCAGCCAGATCCTGTGAAGATGCGCCGGACGACCTGACCGCGGCGGGGCGATGCGCGACGATGTCCCACGACACCAGGCGGATCGGAGCACCCCTTGACCGACGAACAGATCGACAGTCCCGGCGACGGCGAGAGCCGCTTCCCGCGCTGGCTCAAGTGGGGTCTGTTCGGCGCGCTGGGCGTGCTCGTGGTGGGGTACGGGCTGATCTTCCTCTACGCGCGGGTGCTCAACGACAGCCCGGACGAGCTCGACGAGGACGACCTCGCGGCGGCGCTGGCCGCCGAGGCGCCGACCACCGAGCAACCGAGCGATCCCACCGACCCGCCCGCGACCGA
>CBFCWS010000224.1:0-5849 GCA_965601765.1 uncultured Ilumatobacter sp.
CTCGCTCGATCTGCTGGCGTTCGCGCATCGGCACAGCGACTCGGTCGTCGTCCCGGTCATCGACGCCCGCAAGTCCGAGGTGTTCTGGGCGATGTACCGGCAGGTCCCCGGAGGGATCCAGCGGGTCGCCGAGCCCACCGTCGGCCCGGTGACCGATCTCGTCGCCGATCTGCTCGCTCGCAGCCAGGACACGATCTGCGTGGGCGACGGCGCCGCGAGGTACGGCGACGAGATCGTCGAGGAGTACCACTGCGAGATCTCGGGGCCGCAGCACCCGAGCCCGGGCGCACTCGTCGAGCTCGCCCATGCGCGGGCGTTGCGGGAGGACTGGGTCCGCCCCGACGAGATCGAGCCGATGTACCTGCGGGCGCCGGACGCGCTGATCAACTGGGCGACACGGTCGCAACGGGGGTCGTGATCGCCGTGCCGCACGCCGATCGTCGCATCGACGTCGTGCCCATGCGCCGCCGGCACCTGCGCGCCGTGCTCGCGATCGAGGAGCGCGCCTACCCGCGACCGTGGTCGCGGGCCATCTTCGAGCGCGAGCTCGCACAGACGGCCGACGGCACGCACGACTACGTCGTCGCCCGGGCCGGACGCCGCATCATCGGCTACGCAGGCATCTGGCTCGTCCCGGACCCCGACGGCGCGCAGGTCCATCTCACCAACATCGTGGTGGCCGAGGACTGGCGCCGCCGGGGGGTCGCCCGCCGGCTGCTCGTCCACCTCGCCGACCGGGCGATCGCCGAGGGCGGTGTGGCCTGGACGCTCGAGGTGCGTGCGTCGGCGAGCGGGGCGCAGGCGCTCTACCGCCGCTTCGGCTTCGCTCCCGCCGGTGTTCGCCGGCGCTACTACGAGAACACGGAGGACGCGATCGTGATGTGGTGCCACGACCTCGACGGCGACGCCTATCGAGCGCGGCTCGAGGTGCTCAGGGACGGCGACGCGACGGTCTCGGCAGGTGGGACGCGATGATCGACGAACCGATGATCGACGACCTGACGCGGACCGTGCAGGTCGACCGCTCCACGCTCGTGCTCGGCATCGAGACGAGCTGTGACGAGACCGCGGCCGCGCTGGTGCTCGGTGGTGACGACGTCGTGTCGAGCGTGGTCTCGAGCCAGATCGACGTCCACGCGGGCTTCGGTGGCGTCGTGCCCGAGATCGCGAGCCGTGCCCACGTCGAGGCGCTCAACCCGGTCATCGCCCGTGCGATGGTAGAGGCCGGTGTCGACGAGCGACGCATCGACGCGGTCGCCTGCACGTACGGTCCCGGGTTGATCGGCGCGCTGCTCGTGGGCGTGTCGGCCGCGAAGAGCCTGGCGCTGGCCTGGGACGTGCCCTTCGTGGCGGTCAACCACCTCGAGGCGCACCTCTACGCCGCGTTCCTCGAAGACCCGTCGCTCGACTTCCCGCTCGTCGTGCTCCTCGTCTCGGGCGGGCACACGATGATCGTCGAGATGCAGGGCCACGGACGGTACCGGCTGCTCGGCCAGACCATCGACGACGCCGCCGGCGAGGCGTTCGACAAGGTCGCGCGGTACCTCGACCTCGGCTATCCGGGCGGTCCGGCGATCGACGAGGCCGCGATGCGGGGCGACCCCGACTTCGTCCGGTTCCCGCGCGCGATGAGCGACGATCCGGACAACCTCGATGTCAGCTTCAGCGGGTTGAAGACCGCCGTGGTCAACTACGTGCGCGCCAACCCCGACGTCGGATCGGCCGACATCGCCGCGAGCTTCCAGCAGGCGGTCGTCGACGTGCTCGTCGCGAAGACGCGGCGGGCGGCGAAGCTCGTCGGCGCGACCGGCATCGTGCTCGGCGGGGGAGTGGCCGCCAACTCGCTGCTCCGCGAGGAGATCCTCGGCGCATGTGCCGCCGAGGGCATCCGGGGGTTCCTGCCGAGCCGGGCGATGTGCACCGACAACGCAGCCATGATCGCCGCGGTCGGTTGGCACCGGCTCCGTGCCGACGGCCCGAGCCCCCTGTCGACCGGCGCCGCCCCCAACCTCAAACTGCCCCTCATCTGATCCGCGATATCTGGGGTCAGGCCCCAGATGTCGCGGACAGTTGGGGCCTGACCCCAGATGTCGCGGTCATGTGGTGAGGCGACCGAGGGTGTCGACGATGTGGGCGAGCTCGGGGTCGCTCGCCCGTCGGGCCAGCGCACGTTCGCGTGCCTTGCGCTCCGCCGCGGTGGTGGGAGGTGTCGGGTCGATCAACGTGGCGATGGCACCACGAATCCCGCGTTGCGAGGAGTTCGTGCGCATGGCGTGCTGCTCGGCGAGCACCGCGATCGCTGCGGTCGCCGACTGATCGGAGAGGCGCAGCTCGGGTGAGTCGTCGAGCGTGAAGGCAGCGAAGTGTCGCATGCTGCCGCCGTGGTACCCGAGCAGCCGCGACGTGCACACCCAACCCGCCGGCACCCGATGGCCGAGGTAGTCGGGCAGGCTCGACCACGGGTAGTCCGGGAGGGGCGTCGTCCCGAGCGCCAGCGGGTTCCGATGGATGTAGCGCCGAGCCATTGGATGTCGTCGTGGTCACGAACCGGCACCGAGTGGAACCGCCCGCGGAACAGCGGTCCGTCCCGCCCGTGCCGATCGTTGTGGTGCCGGACGTAGGTCGTCCCGACCAACCCCATCAGCTCCGAGATCGCGTGGTCGGGATCGCGGACGAGGAGGTGGTAGTGGTTCGGCATCAGGCACCATGCGTGCACCTCGACGCCGGACGCCTGGCAATTGCGTCCGAGCACCCGAATGAAGTCGCGCCGGTCGGCGTCGCACCGGAAGACGTCGGCACGGTCGATCCCACGGTTCATCACGTGTGACCACTCGCTGGTCCGGCGGGCGCGAGGCGGGCGTGGCATGCCGTCGATCGTGGCATCGGGGTGTCGCGACATCTGGGGTCTGACCCCCGATGTCTCAGGCCAAGGTGCGGGCGGTGTCGCTGAGGGGCACGTCGGTCTTGTGCTTCGGGTAGGTGCGCAGGAGGCGATCCCCGGAGTTGGAGGTCACGCCGAGCCAGTAGTCCTCGTTGCGGAAGTGGTGGAGGCGGTGGTTGCGCGCCAGCCGCCGGTAGTACGGGGTGCGCGGGCGATAGCGCGTGTGGACCATCAGGTGGACCCACTCGTAGTGCGCCAGGCCGATCGCCGCCAACGTCCACGCCGTCAGGAACCCCCCGAGCACGGACGACCCCGTGACCCACATCAGCGGGACGCTCCACGCCGCGGTCACCGCGCCGAAGGCGGTCACGAACACCGCCGCGTCGACGCCCCGCAGCATCAGCCACTCGAGGTGGGTCGGATCGAGATGGTGCTCCCGGTGGCCGGCGCCGGTGCCCAGTCGCCTCGACGCGAACGAGTCGTCGTCGGCGTGGAGGAGGAACTTGTGGATGATCCACTCGACCGTCCCCGCCATCGCGATCGTCGCGCCGAGCGCGACGAGGTCGCCGCGTCCGAAGTCGCCGACGACGACGCGAGCGGTCGCGAGCACCGCGGCGGCGACGATCAGCACCCGGGCCGAACCGCGCCGCAGGTACACCGATGCGATCTCGCGCTTCGTCGCGAGGTCGCTCGAGCGCAGCGCCGGGCCGCCGGCTGCGACCTGCGTGCGACGGGCGACGTTGCTGAGCATCCACCCATGATGAACACCGCACGCCGGTTCCGCAACGCGTCGGCCCCAGATGTCGCGTCGGTAGCGTTGGATCGTCATGGCCGCGCTCCCTCTTCGCATCGGTGGGTTCACACCGTCGGTTCCGGTCGTGCTCGCACCGATGGCCGGCGTCACCAACCGGGCGTTCCGGGCGATGTGCCGCGACCACGGGCCCGATCTCGTCTACGTCAACGAGATGGTGATGTCGACCGCCGTCGTGCATCGCAACCCGAAGACCGAGACGATGATGCGCTTCGGACCCGACGAGTCGCCCCGCAGCCTGCAGCTCTACGGGACCGATCCGGAGATGGTCGGTCGGGCCGTCCACCGGCTGTGCGACGAGGGTCGGGTCGACCACCTCGATCTCAACTTCGGGTGCCCGGCCGCGAAGGTGACCCGCAAGGGCGGTGGCGCAGCGGTCGCGGCGCGGCCGGTGTTGCTCCGCGCGATCGTCCGGGCGGCCGTCCGGTCGGCGGCGCCCTACGGCGTGCCCGTCACCGCCAAGTTCCGGATGGGGCTGTGGGACGACCTCCGCACCGACGTGACGACCGGCCGCATCTGTGCCGAGGAGGGAGTCGCCTGGATCGCGCTGCACGCCCGGACCGTCGACCAGCACTACTCGGGCGAGGCCCGGTGGGACGCGATCGGTGAGCTCAAGTCGGCGGTCGACGCGGTGCCCGTCCTCGGCAACGGCGACATCTGGGAGGCCACCGATGCGCGCGAGATGATGCGCGCGACCGGCTGCGACGGCGTCGTCGTCGGGCGCGGCTGCCTCGGGCGTCCGTGGCTGTTCGGCGATCTGATCGCGGTGCTCGGCGGCGCCGCGGCGCCGCGGTCGCGTCCGCTCGGCGACGTCTGCGACGCGATGGCCCGCCACGCTCGCCTGCTGGTCGACCACTTCGCCGACTTCGGCGGCGAGGACCACGCCATGCGCGACTTCCGCAAGCACACGTCGTGGTACCTGTCCGGCTATCCCGTCGGGCCCGCCGTGCGGCGTGAGCTCTCCCAGGTGTCGACGCTGTCCGAGCTCGACGATCGGCTCGGTCGGCTCGACCGCGCGACCGAGATCGTCGAGGGCGGCGAGCGCATCAAGCGTGGTCACACCAACGGACCGATCCGCGTCGCGCTGCCCGACGGGTACCTCGACGCCGTCGCCCGCGAGGCGACAGAACGCCCCGGCGAGGCGGCCCCTCTCGCCGTGCCCGACGACGCCGAGGTGATGGCGCTCTCGGGCGGCTGACCGACACGTCGCCGTACCACCGACCCCGGGGGCGATCCCGGGCCGTCTCGTGCACCGATCTTCGTCGAAAAGCGGGCCGAACACATTGACGACGGGCCTCCTCATCGCCAACACTCGGGACCTATGGCCGTGACACGGCTGGGGATGGTTGTGCTTGTGTTCACGAGGACGCACGCGATCGGAGGGAGAACGCCATCATGACGGATACGACGATGAGCCACGTGGGGGGCGCCGGTCTCGACACCGACACCCTGTCGATGATGCTCGACGCACTGCACGACTTCGTCGGCAACGAGCTGACCGACGACAAGATGCTCAAGCTCGACCACGATGACGTCTGTCCCGAAGACATCGTGCGACAGATGAGCGATCCGGAGATGCTCGGGGTGCAGCTCGTGTTCGTGCCCGAGAAGTTCGGCGGGATGGACGGCGGCGCGTTCGACTCGTACCGCGTGTGTGAGATCATGGCGCGCCACGACATCGGCCTGGCCACGGCGGTGTTCGCGACCTTCCTGGGGAGCGACCCGATCGTCGTCGGGGCGACCGAGGAGCAGAAGGCGCTCTGGCTGGGCATGATCGCCGAGCAGGGTGCCGTGTTCGCGTACGGCGCCACCGAACCCGATGCGGGCAGCGACCTCGGTGCCTTGAAGACCACGGCCGTCCGCATCACCGACGACGACGGCAACGTCACCGGCTATCGGATCAACGGCCGCAAGCAGTGGATCAGCAACGGCTCGATCGCCGACATGATCACGATCCTCGCCAAGACACCGGATGGACCGTCGTGGTTCACGATCTCCAAGGACGTGCCCGGATTCGCCGCGGGGCCGCCGGAGGACAAGCACGGCCTCCGCCTCAGCAACACGGCGGCGCTGTTCCTCGACGACGTCGAGGTCGGCGTCGACGCCCTCGTCGGAGGCGTCGAGGGGCAGGGTCTGATCCAGGCCCAGCAGGTGTTC
>CBFCWS010000225.1:0-5830 GCA_965601765.1 uncultured Ilumatobacter sp.
CCACCCCCTCGTCCAACGCCGCGCCGACCTCCGCGCCCACGCCCGCGCCGACCCCCGCGCCGACGCGGTCCCCGGCGGGTCGGGTCACCTTCGCCCGGATCGTCCGGTCGGAGTGGATCAAGTTCCGCACCGTGCGGGCCAACGTCGTCGCGATGATCGGCGCCGCCGCTGCCGCGATCGGGCTCGGCGCGCTGTTCTCCTCGCTCGCCGGCAGCGACGAGGGGCCGGGGCGACTGGTCGAGGACGCGCTCACGCTCAGCCTCGGTGGCTTCCAGCTGAGCCAGATCATCATCGCGATCCTCGGGGTCGCCCTGGTGGCCGGCGAATACCAGACCGGCCTCGTCCGCACCTGGTTCGCCGCCGCCCCCGACCGCCTCAGGATCCTCGCCGCCAAGGTGGCCGTGTACGGCGGCCTCGTCTTCGTCGTCGGCCTCGCCGCCGCCGTCCTCGCGTTCCTCGCCGGCCAGGCGGTGCTCCCGGCCGGGTGGGACGCCCTGACGCTCGGGAGCGACGGGGTCGCCCAGGCGCTCGTCGGGACGGCCGTCTACGCCGCCTGCATCGGCGTGATCGGCCTCGGACTCGGGGTCCTGCTGCGCAGCACCGCCGCCGGCGCCGGCGCCGTGGTGTCGCTGCTCATGATCGCCCCGCTCCTGGTCAGCCTGCTGCCGGCTTCGATCGGCGATCCGGTCGGCAAGTTCCTCCCGAGCAACGCCGGCACGGCCCTGCAGGGGATCGCGACGAGCACCGAGGTGCTGTCGGCCGCCGGCGGCCTCGCCGTGCTCCTCGGCTGGGTCGTGGCCATCGTCGGGTCCGCAGCCATCGTGCTGAAGTGCCGTGACGCCTGACCACCTCGATACCGTCGTCGCGATGGAGCAGCAGCCGCGCCCCGAACGGGTGCGGCTGCTGCCGAGGGCGATCAGCGACCACGTCGTCGACGCCACGATCGTCGGCGTCCTGACCACCGGGTTCGTCGTCCGCGCGGCGGTCGAGGGGGACGGCATCGAGGTCGTCGAGGTCGCATCGCTCGCCCTGGCGATCGTGCTCGTCCTCGTGCGACGCCGCTACCCCGTCCCGGCGCTGGTGCTCGCGATGCTCGGCGCGGGGTTGGTGCTCGCGGCGACCGAGCAGCCCCCGGTACTGCTCCCGGCGGCGCTCGTCATCCTGTTCACCCTCGCCGTCGAATCGCCACGGCGGACAGCGCTCGCCGCCGGCGCGGCGACCACCGGCGCGCTCCTCGTGATGGTCGCGGTCCTGCTCCGGCGCGACGGCGTCGACGGCGCCATCCTCGCGGCGATCGCGTGGCCGGCGTTCGCGACGGCCGCGGGAACCACCGTCCGCTCCACCCGCGAGAGCGTCGCCGCCGCCAACGAGCGTGCCCTCCGCGCCGAGGAGACTCGCGAGCAGGAGGCACGCCGACGCGTGGTCGAGGAACGGTTGCGGATCGCCCGCGACGTCCACGACCTGGTCGCGCACCACATCGCCGTCGTCAACGTGCAGGCGGGCGTCGCCGAGCACCTGCTGCGCTCCGATCCGGCGGCCGCCGACGAGGCGCTGCAGACCGTCCGCGGCGCCGCTTCCACGGTCATCGACCAACTCGCCGAGCTGCTCGCCGTCCTGCGGTCGACCGACGACGCCGCCGGGACGACCCCGACGCCCGACCTCGCCGCGGTCGACGACCTCGTCGACGCCTTCGCCACGAGCGGGCTCCACGTCACCGTCGAGCGCTCCGGCCGGCCCCGGGCGCTGACCCGCTCGGCGGAGCTCGCCGGCTATCGCGTCGTCCAGGAGGCACTCACCAACGCCCACAAGCACGGCGACGGGAGCGCGCTCGTCGCGCTCCACTTCGACGACGACGGGCTCACGGTCACCGTGTCGAACCCGGCCGCCGACCCGCCCGACGCCGCGACGGGCGGCTTCGGGCTGATCGGCATGACCGAACGGGTGGAGGCGACGGGCGGGACCGTTCGCGCCGACCGGACCGACGACGGTCGGTTCGAGGTGACCGCCACGCTTCCCCTGCGGGACACGCCATGACCGAGCCGACGGGCGAGCCGACGGGCGATCCGACGGCTGATCCGGACGAACCTGCCCGCCCGGCGGCCGGGGGTCGGCCCGCACCGATCCGCGTCGTCCTCGCCGACGACCAGGCGCTGATCAGGGCGGGCTTCCGAGCCCTGATCGAGAGCACCGACGACCTCGAGGTCGTCGGTGAGGCCGGGGACGGCCAGTCCGCGATCGACCTGCTGCGAACCGAACGGGCCGACGTCGTCCTCATGGACATCCGGATGCCCGGACTCGACGGGCTGGCGGCCACCCGGGCGATCTGCGCGGACGACGACCTCGCCGGTGTTCGCGTGATCGTCCTCACCACGTTCGAGCTCGACGAGTACGTCGTCCAGGCGGTGCAGGCGGGCGCGAGCGGCTTCCTCGGCAAGGGTGTCGGCCCGACCGAGCTGCTCGACGCCATCCGTCTCGTCGCCGCCGGCGACGCCCTGCTCTCGCCGAAGGCGACCGGCGCCCTGCTCGCCCGCTTCGCCGACGCCGCCGCCCCCGCGCCCGACTCCGACGTGCTGGACCGTCTGACCCGGCGCGAGCGCCAGATGGTGGGCTTCGCCGCGCACGGGCTGTCGAACACCGAGATCGCCGAGCGTGCGTTCCTGTCGCCGCTCACGGTCAAGACCCATCTCAACCGGGCGATGATGAAGCTCGACGCGCGCGATCGGGCACAGCTCGTCTCGCTGGCGTTCCGGACCGGGCTCGTCCGCCCCGGCGACGAGATCGGGGAGGACGAGTTCGGATAGGACGTGGTCGGGTCCGCGGGCGTGTCACCCCGGCCCCTCGGCGGCCTCCGGCCGCCGCACCTCACGAGCGGGCGACCTGCAGCGGTTGACGATCCGTCATGCCCTCGCGGACGGCGCGCAGCGCGGCGACCGCCCGCATCGTGACGATCGGGTGCCCGCGATGGTGCCGCCGGCGGTCGCGGACCGACAGCTCGTCCGGCCACATCGAGCGGCGGAGCGGCCACGACCCGTCGGGGAGGCGCCATGCGGTCAACGCATCGATCGCGGGCTGCATGCGAGGGTCGGCCGGACCGGATCGAGCGACCACGTCGAGGACCTCGATCAGGTCGGTCCGCCAGTCGAGCGGGAAGCTCGGCAGCAGCCACTCGGCGGGCTTCGACGCGGCGACGCCGACGGGGACGATCCGCCCGTCGCCGGTGAACATCAGCGAACGATCGAGGAACGCGTCCCGCACCGAGCGACGCATCGACGGCACCCGCGGGTCGTCCGCTGCGCCATGGTTCGCCCCGGCGGCCGAGTCGGCGTGCACCTGGAGCGCACGACCCGCCTTGACGAGCCCGACGAGGCACGTCGTGCCGGCCATGCACCCGCCGTACCGGGAGCGCAGGTAGTCGTCCCAGCACTCCGGCTCGTCGGCCCGGTAGCGGTGGTCGCAGCGGGTCACGTCCTGGCAGCGGAGGATCCAGTCGATCTGGGGGGCCGCCAGCGCCGGCGCGCCGAGCGAGAGGTACACCGACGCCGCCATCGCGACGTAGCAGCTCAGCACGCCGTCGCGCCGGCCGTCGATGGTGAACACCTCGCGCTCGGTGTGGGCCTCCGCGCAGAGGAACCCCATCGCAGCGGCCGCCCGCTCGTGCGACCCGACGCCGTAGGTCACGAGCGTCTGGAGCACCCGCAGCGTCGGCAGGATGCGCTTGCGTTCGTCGGCGTCGGCCGGGCCCCAACTGCCGTCGCGATGCTGCGACGAGAACGCATCGCGCACCGGATCGGAATCGTGGACCGCATCGACCAGGTCGGCGCACTCGGAACGTGGACGACCGTCGACGGCCGTCGCGAGCCAAAGATCGATCGTGGGATCACCTTGCTCGCGGAGCCACCGGAGGGAGCGGTCGAGCGAGATGACATCGAGCGGCTCCGTACTCCGGAGGGGGTGAGCATGTTGCTCCACGCTTCGATTCTCACGATCGCGCGAGCACGCGACCAGGGCACCAGGTCCCTTCGTGCACCAGGTACGCGGAGACCGCCCCGCCGCACCGTCGGGCGCTCCCCTGCCGGCGGACACCCCGTCGGTACAGTCGACGACGTGACGGACGCAGCGAGCCTCACCCCGGTGCAGCGCCATACGCTCGGGCTGCTCCGGCGCGCCGAGCCGGTCGTCTTCGACGCCGACTTCGTCGCATCGCTCATCGCCGACGTCACCGACGCCGTCGCCGAGTTCGCCGAGCGGCTCGGCGACACGACGCTCTGGGTCTCCAAGCACCGGATCTCGACCGCGCTGTCGTGCGAAGCGCACCATCTGCTCGACGACGACTTCGCATGGTCGCCTGCCGTCGCCGGCGGCCAGATCGCCCATCGCAGCATCCAGCTGATGCTGAACTGGCGGGGCGACCCCGTGCCGGCCGACCTCGTCGACGAGGCGATCGAGCGCTGTGCCGACGAGGACCGCTCACTCGGCGCCTGGGTCGCAGGTCTCGGCGAGGCCGATCGCGCCGACCTCGCCGGGCGCGCCGTCGAGAAGGTGACGAAGTTCCAGGAGTGCTTCCCGCCGCTCGACCGGCGAGCGAGACCGATCACCGAGTCGGCGGTGCGGTGGCCGATCGACGGGCCGATCGTGCTCGCCGGCAAGGTCGACCTCGTGATGGGGCGCTCGGAGGGCAGCGAGAGCCGGAAGGTGATCGTCGACCTCAAGACCGGAGGCGTCGTGCCCCGCCACCGGGAGGATCTCCGCTTCTACGCGCTCGTCGAGACGCTGCGCACCCGGGTGCCGCCACGCAAGCTCGCCTCGTTCTACCTCGACGCCGGTGAGCCGGTCGTCGAAGACGTCACCGAGCACGTGCTGACCGCAGCGATGCGACGCACGCTCGACGCGATCAACACCGAGATCGAGCTGCAGGTCGAGGGCCGCGCGCCGATCAAGCGCCCGGGGCCGACGTGCCGCTGGTGCCCGCTCTCCACCGAGTGCGACGAGGGCACGTCGTACCTCCGAGGGTTCGACGAGCCCTGAGCACGCCGCCCGCTCAGGGCGACATCAGCGCGAGCGCGATGCCGAGACCGGCCGACCGCGACACGGTCGCGATCCGGCGCCCGGGCTGGACGGCGCTGCGCGCCTCACCGACGTGCCCGGCGCCCGCCACCCGTTCGAGGTCCCGGAGGTTGACGACCAGTCCCCACGGGGTCGCGACGCCAGGGTCGGGGTGCTCGGGCGATTCGACGACCTCGACGGTGCAGCCGCGCGCCCACGGCTCGTCCGCGAACCGGTGGAAGCCCTGGCGAGCGACGCCGAGATCTCGCACGCGCTTCAGCGGCATGCCGAGCACGTCGTCGACGGCGGTACAGGTGCGTTCGAGGGAGTCGGTCGTCAGGACGACGTGGTCGAGCTCGAAGGCGCCGTTCGGGTGATCGGCGGCCTCGACGGGCTCGTGATCCACGACCCCGCACCCGACACCGTCGACGACGAGACGATCACCGAGACGACGTGCGTCACCGTGGATCGAGAAGCCGTGGATGCCGGCCGGTGCGTCGGTGTCGAGCACGATCGAGCCGTTGGCGAAGGCGATCGTGCGGTCACCGGCGAATCCGATCGATCGCCATGGCTCCCCGTCGCCACCGATGACGATGGCAGCTAGCCCCGCCGGGTCGGTGCGCAGCCCGCTCATCGGGCGTCTCGACCGGATCGGCCCGTCAGCGACCCATGTTGGGGCGCTTGCCGTGGTTCGCCTTGCTGCGGCGGAGGCGCGCCTTGCGCTTCTTGGACTTCTTCGACATAGGGCGACCAACCCTACCGTCGCGCATGGTGCCTGGCACCATGC
>CBFCWS010000226.1:0-5818 GCA_965601765.1 uncultured Ilumatobacter sp.
CCCGCCACCACATGGCTCTGTTCCTGCTCCGCCGGCTGATCGCGTCGATCCTGCTGCTGCTGGTCGCCTCGTTCGTCGTCTACATCATGATGGCGTACGCCGGTGATCCGTTGGGCTTCCTCAACGAGATCACCAACCCGACGCAGCGTGCGGCGATCGAGCGTGACGTCACCAATGCGCTCAACCTCGACCAACCACCGGTCATCCGCTACTTCGGCTGGCTCGGCGACGTCCTCCAGGGCGATTTCGGTGTCTCCGCCCGGACCCGGCAGTCGGTGAACGACGAGCTGGCGACCCGGGTCCCGATCACGCTCAAGCTCGTCACCACCGCAACCGTGCTGTCGATCGTGATCGGCGTGACGGTCGGCATCGTGACGGCGCTGCGCCAGTACACCGGCTTCGACTACATCGTCACCTTCATCACCTTCGTGTTCTTCTCGCTCCCGGTCTTCTGGGTGGCGGTCATCCTGAAAGACGTCGGCGGCATCCGATTCAACGACTGGTTGCGTGACGGGGCGACGATCAGCACGGCCGTCACCGTCGTCGGAGCCATCGCCGCCGGGATCGTCGGCTACTCGATCGCCGGTGGACGCACGCCGAGACGGCTGGTGATCGCTCTGCTGTCGGCCGCGGTCGGCGCCGGATTCCTGATCTATCTCTCCGAGAGCGGCTGGTTCCTCGAGCCGACCGTCGGCTTCTTCGCCCTGGTGCCGATCTCGGCCGGCATCGCCGTGGGCTTCACGGCGATCTTCGCCGGCGTGCGCAACTCCCGCGCGCTCGGCGCCAGCCTGACGACCGCCGCGATCGGCTGTGCGCTGTACTTCCCCCTCCAGTCGCTGTTCGACCGCGAAGGCATGGGCTGGTCGTGGACGTTCGGCCTGCTCGCCGTCACCCTCGCCGTCGGCGCACTCGCCGGCCTCGCCTGGGGTGGGTACGACAAGGGGTTGTCGGCCCGGGTGGCGATGGTCGTCGGCTTCTTCGTCGGCCTCGTCATCTTCATCGACCGGCACCTGCAGTCCTGGCCCGAGTACTCGAGCGACTCGGTGATCCGCAACCGGCCGATCAAGACGATCGGCGACCGCGAGCCGCGGCTCGAGGGATCGTTCTGGGTCCTCAACAACGACGTCTTCAGCCACCTCATCCTGCCGACGACCGCGCTCATGCTGATCTCTCTCGCCGCCTATACCCGATACTCCCGGGCGAGCATGCTCGAAGTCTTCAACCAGGACTACATCCGCACGGCCCGCGCCAAGGGCCTCACCGAGCGCACCGTCGTCGTCCGTCACGGTCTGCGCAACGCGCTCATCCCACTGGCGACGGTCGTCGCGTTCGACATCGGCGGGCTGCTCGGCGGGGCGGTCATCACCGAGTCGGTCTTCGAGTGGAACGGGATGGGCCGCCTGTTCATCGAGGGTCTCCAGGCGCTCGACCCCAATCCCGTCATGGCGGCGACGATGGTGGTCGGCGCCACCGCGGTGCTCGCCAACCTGCTCGCCGACCTCATGTACTCCGTCCTCGACCCGCGAATCAGGATCCACGAATGAGCGACCAGCACCTCGTCCCGCCGGAAGAGTACGACGAGATGGGGCTCGAGCACGATGAGATCGACGAGCTCACCCATGAGCAGCGTGAGGTCGCCGGGCTCAGCCAGGGCCAGATCGTCCGGCGCCGGTTCCTCCGACACAAGATCGCGATGGTCGCCCTGATCGTGCTCGTACTGATCGTCGTGCTGGCGGTGACGAGCGTGGGCGCGGGGCCGATCCCGGGCTGGTACCAGTGGCAGCACACCGATCTGATCCCGCCGGTTCCGGAGGGCCAGGAGGGACCGACCATGTCGATCGTCCCCGAGTTCCTCGGCGGAGAAGGTCTGCGTTGGGGCGACCACCCCTTCGGCGTCGACAACCAGAACGGCAAGGACCTGTTCGCGATGACGATGCGCGGCATCCAGGTCACCCTGGTCGTCATCGTGGTACTGGCGCTCCTCTCGGTGACGCTCGGGGTGCTGATCGGAGCGGTGGCCGGCTACTTCGGCGGCTGGCTCGACTCGATCCTGATGAGGATCACCGACGTGATCCTCATCCTTCCGCTGCTCGTCATCGTCGCCGTCGCCGCGTTCTCGTTCGGGGCGTCGGGGCTGTGGAGCGTCGCGCTCGCGCTCGGTCTGTTCTCGTGGACCGGACTCGCTCGCCTCGTCCGCGCCGAGTTCCTCGCATTGCGCGAGCGCGAGTTCGTCGACGCCGCCCGCGTCGCGGGAGCGTCGCCGACCCGCATCATCTTCAAGCACATCCTCCCGAACTCGGTCGGCGTGATCGTCGTCGCCACGACGCTGCTGATGGGCGCCGGCATCCTCACCGAGGCCGCGCTGAGCTTCATCGGCTTCGGCATCCAGGCACCGAACGTGTCGCTCGGCGCCCTGGCCAGCGACTACGCATCGGCGTTCGGCACCCGTTCGTGGCTGTTCGTGTTCCCCGGCGTGGCGATCGTCGTGATCGTGCTGTGCCTGCAGTTCATCGGTGACGGCCTGCGCGATGCGTTCGACCCCCGCCAGAAGCGCATCCCGAAGTTCAAGGACCTGGAGGCGAAGGCGAAGGAGTCGGCGACGGCCGGCGAGGGGACGGCGGCGTGATCACCGGCTCACGTGAACAGCGTCCAGGCGCACAACGCACCGACGACGACCGCTCCGGCGATCACGCAGTGGTGCCAGCGCGTCCGCAGGTGGTCGAGTTCGACCACCGGCGCATCGAGGTGTCCGGCGTCGCGCAGCCGCAGCCACCGCTGTCGGACGATGAGGGCTGCGGCTCCCGACTCGGTGCTCGGCAGATCGCTCGGTCGGACGGCGGTCCCGGCACGGTGGCCGCCGACGCGGCGGTCCTCGGCCTGGGCACGGCGCATCACCTGCCGACCCGGCGCCGGCGCCGCCCAGGCCTTCACCGTGCCGAACGCCGTGTCGAGCGTGAGCGCCCACTTGGTCTGCACGTCCTCGATCGTGGGCCAGGGGACCTCGATGGTCCGGAACACGTTGACGACCGTCACGCCGCCGTCGGAGACGTCGACCCGTGGTTGCCAGAACAGCGCCCACGCCACACCGGCGACCAGTGCGAGCCACGGCCCCCACACGAGCAGTGCCGGCGTGTCGTCGGCGAGGAGGCTGACGGCCGCGAGCGCGCAGGTACCGATCACGACCCCTGCGATCGTCCGGCTGAACGACGGCCGGAACGTGGTGTGTCGCGCCGGGTCGGTCACGTCCCCATGATGGCATCGCAGCGACGTGGAGCGGCCCGATGAGCGCGGCCGACAGCTCGGCGTCGGCACCGGTCCTCGTCGTCGACGGCCTCGACATCGACTTCTGGGTCGACGGCGTCTGGTATCCGGCGGTGATCGACGCCTCGTTCGAGCTGCGCAGCGGTGAGGTGGTCGCGATCGTGGGCGAGTCCGGTTCGGGCAAGTCGACCACGGCGCTCGCGACGATGGGTCTGCTCCCGAAGAACGCGCACGTCCGCGGTTCGATCCGGGTCGACGGCACCGAGCTCGTCGGGATCGACCAGCGGACCTTGCGGTCGTTCCGGGGCAAGGTCGCATCGGTGATCTTCCAGGAGCCGATGACCGCGCTCAACCCCGTGTACACGATCGGGTTCCAGATCGGGGAGATGCTGCGCAGCCATCAGGCGATGGCGCCGAAGGCGGCGCGTCGACGCGCGATCGAGCTGCTCGACATGGTCGAGATCCCCGACCCGAATCGACGGGTCGACTCGTATCCCCACGAGCTGTCGGGCGGGCAGCGGCAGCGGGCGATGATTGCGCAGGCGCTGGCGCTCGAGCCGCGGCTGCTCATCGCCGACGAACCGACGACGGCACTCGACGTCACGGTGCAGGCGGAGATCCTCAAGTTGATGCGCGACCTGCGTGACCGCATCGACGCCGGTGTGCTGCTCATCACGCACGACATGGGCGTCGTCGCCGACCTCTCCGATCGCGTGCTCGTGATGCAGCGGGGACGCATCGTCGAGCAGGGCGACGCCGCCGACGTGTTCTACCGGCCCCAGGACGCCTACACCCAGGAACTGCTCGGCGCGGTGCCGCACCTCGGGCGGGTGACGACACCTGCCGACGCCGATGCGATCTTCCGGCGCGACGGCGACGTCGCGGTGGCCGACGGGCTGTCGGCCGACGGCCGAGCCGCCGCCAGCAGGGTGGTCGACCTGCGCAACGTGTCGATCGAGTACCCCAAGCGCGGTCGGACCCCGGCGTTCCGGGCGGTCGACGAGTTCTCGCTCGACGTGCAGGAGGGCGAGGTGGTTGGTCTGGTCGGCGAGTCCGGTTCGGGCAAGACCACGGTCGGGCGGGCGATCGTGGGGTTGCTGCCGTTCGTCGAGGGCGACGCGACGGTGCTCGGTGCCGAGATGACCGACATCGACAAGGACCGTCTGCGCAGCGTCAGGCGGGAGCTGAGCTTCGTGTTCCAGGATCCTGGGTCGTCGCTCAACCCCCGACTCCCGATCGGTGAGTCGATCGCCGAACCGCTGCTCCTGGCCGGGGTGGATTCGAGCGAACGCGGCGAGCGGGTCGAGGAGCTGCTCGACCAGGTTGAGCTGTCGCGCTCCCTGCGGAACCGGTATCCGCACGAGCTGTCGGGCGGTCAGCGTCAGCGCGTCGGCATCGCCCGCGCCCTCGCGTTGCACCCGAAGCTGCTGATCGCCGACGAGCCGACGTCGGCGCTCGACGTGTCGGTGCAGGCTCGGGTCCTCGAGCTGTTCAGCGACCTGCAGCAGAAGATCGGCTTCGCGTGCCTGTTCATCTCCCACGACCTCGCGGTCGTCGAGCTGCTCTCCACGCGCATCGCCGTCATGGAAAACGGCAAGATGGTCGAGTTCGGGTCGCGCGAGCAGATCCTGAATGCGCCCCGCATGGACTACACCCGGCGCCTGCTCGCCGCCGTGCCCGTGCCCGATCCGGACGCCCAGCAGGTGCGCCGTGCCCGTCGTGACGAGCTCCTGGCGAGGTCGGCCGCCGCGGACGCTGAGAACTGATGCGCGACGGAGCGTCGGGCGGGCAGTCGGGCGGCGACTTCGCCGATAGGCTGGCCGGCCGTGCGTGACGTCATGCTCTACATCGTGCTGGTCATCAATGTGGCCTCGATGATCGCCGTGATCGCCGGCATCCTGCTCCACTCGGGGCGTGGTGGCGGTCTGTCCGACATGTTCGGCGGCGGCGGCGGTGCGGCGCTCGGTTCGTCGGCCGCCGAGCGCAACCTGAACCGGATCACGTTCGTGTTCAGCCTCATCTGGATCCTTACGGTGGTCGCGTTGAGCTTCCTGATGGTGCGCACCTGAATCGGCGATAACCTCGCCTGAGTCACGTCGGAGTGGCGGAATTGGCAGACGCGCTAGCTTGAGGTGCTAGTGCCCGAACTACTGGGCGTGGGGGTTCAAGTCCCCCCTCCGACACCAGACAACCAGGGCAAAACCCCTGGTTGTTGGCTTTTTCGGGGAGCTTCGAAGCCTGGAGATCGGCCCTTGTCCGCGACTTTTCAGTAGCTCGAGATTTCGAGGTCTCCTCGGAGTCACCCGGTCGCGTCGAGTCGCCTGGGGCCGGAGGCTCTCGATTGCGAATCGGCAGCAGTCGGAGCAGAGTCTCTGTTGGCCACGCTGCGTGTTGATCCCGTCGTCGGTCGCATGGGGCGGATGCCCAAGTGCGCTAGCGCACTTGGGCCGAAGTCGGACACCAACGGCGAACTCGTGGTCGGGTTATCGAGGGCGCGATATGTGCGGACGACGGCGCGAAGGCCGACGCTTGAAACAACTCCTGCTGACCTTGCTGA
>CBFCWS010000227.1:0-5813 GCA_965601765.1 uncultured Ilumatobacter sp.
GTCAGCGGGATCATGATCTCGACGATCGGCTTCTTGCCGGCATCGCGCAACTTCGCTGCCGCGTTCAGCAGCGCCCGCACCTGCATCGCGTAGAGACCCGGCTTGATCACGCCGAGGCGCACGCCGCGTGTGCCGATCATCGGGTTGTGCTCGGACCACGCCTCGGCGGCGTCGAGCATCTGCTGATCCTTCTTTGACAGCTTGCCCTTCTCGGCGGCCTTGATGCGCAGCTCCTCGACCGACGGCAGGAACTCGTGCAGCGGCGGGTCGAGGAGGCGAACGGTCACCGGGAGCCCGTCCATCGCGTCGAGGATCTCCTCGAAGTCGGCCTCCTGGGCCTCACGCAGCTTGTCGAGCGCGGCCGCCTCCTGCCTGGGCGTGCTCGCCAGGATCATGTTGCGCACGATCGGCAGGCGATCGGGGGCGAGGAACATGTGCTCCGTGCGGCACAGGCCGATGCCCTCCGCGCCGAACTCGCGGGCCTGGGCGGCGTCCTCGCCGGTGTCGGCGTTCGCGCGCACGGCCATCTTGCCCTTGCGGACCTGATCGGCCCACTTGAGGAGCGTGTCGAACTCCTTGGGCGGCTTCGAGCCGGCGAGCTCGAGCTGACCGAGCATGACCTCCCCGCTCGTCCCGTCGAGGGAGATCCAGTCGCCCTCCTCGACGACGACGTCGCCGACGGTGAACTGGGATCCGGAGATCTTCACGGCCTCGGCGCCGACGACCGCCGGGGTGCCCCAGCCGCGTGCGACGACGGCCGCGTGACTGACCAGACCGCCCCGCGCGGTCAGGATGCCCTTGGACGCCATCATGCCGTGGACGTCGTCGGGGCTCGTCTCGTTGCGGACGAGCACGACGTCCTCGCCGCGCTCGGCGGCGGCTTCGGCATGGTCCGCGGTGAAGTACACCCGGCCGACCGCGGCGCCCGGCGAGGCGCCGAGACCCTTGGCGAGCATGTCGCCGGCGGACGCGAACTGCGGGTGGAGCACGGAGTCGAGGTGGTCCTCCGACACGCGCGAGATCGCCTCGGCACGGCTGATCTTCCACTTGCCGCCCTTGCCGTCCTTGGTTCCCTTGGTCATGTCGACCGCCATCTTGAGCGCGGCGGCACCGGTGCGCTTGCCGACGCGGGTCTGGAGCATCCAGAGCTTGCCCTGCTCGATCGTGAACTCGGTGTCGCACATGTCCTGGTAGTGCGCCTCGAGCCGGACGAAGATGTCGAGCAGGTCCTTGTAGATCTCCGGGAACTCCTGCTTCATGTGGTCGAGCGACTCGGTGTTGCGGATGCCGGCGACGACGTCTTCGCCCTGCGCGTTGATGAGGAAGTCGCCGTAGGGCTTGTTCTCACCGGTCGCCGCGTTGCGGGTGAAGCCGACGCCGGTGGCCGACGACTCGTCGCGGTTGCCGAACACCATCGCCTGGACGTTGACGGCGGTGCCGAGCTCGTGGCTGATCTTCTCCCGGACGCGATAGGAGATGGCCCGAGCTCCGTTCCACGACCTGAACACCGCCTCGATGGCGCCGCGGAGCTGCTCGCGCGGGTCTTGCGGGAACGGTGTGCGGGTCGCCTTCTTGAACGCCGCCTTGTACTGCTTGACGAGCTGCTCGAGCACCTCGACGTCGAGGTCGGCGTCGTTGGTGGTGCCCGCCGCCTCCTTGGCAGCTTCGAGCGGTGCTTCGAACAGCTCGCCGTCGACGCCCCTGACGATGCGGCCGTACATCGCGATGAAGCGACGGTACGAGTCGTAGGCGAAGCGCTCGTTCGACGTCGCCTCGGCGAGCCCCTCGACGCTCTCGTCGGTCAGGCCGAGGTTGAGGACCGTGTCCATCATCCCCGGCATCGAGAACTTGGCACCCGACCGGACGCTGACGAGCAGCGGATCGGATGGGTCGCCGAGCGTGCGGCCCATCTCCTTCTCGAGCTTGGCGATCTGCTCGTCGATCTCGTCGTCGAGGCCCTTCGGCCACCCGCTGTGCATGTACTCGCGGCACGCATCGGTCGACACGGTGAAGCCCGGCGGCACCGGTAGCTGGAGGACCGAGGTCATCTCCGCGAGGTTGGCGCCCTTCCCACCCAAGAGGTCCTTGTAGGTCATAGGGGGGTCGGGATGCTGGTGATCGAAGGCGTAGACGTACGGCACGAGGGCGAGTCTAGGCACGTGCGCACAACCGGTGGGAAAGACAGACACGATCGCTTCGGAGTCGGGGCGCCGTAGCCTCGTCGTCGTGTTCCGGTTGCTCGGGTTCGACGTGCGGGTGGGCACCGGGTTCCTGATCTTCCTCGGGCTGATCGTGTTCCTGTACCAGGACACGTTCGGGCTGTGGCTCGCCGGGAGCCTCGCCGGGTTCACGCTCCTGCACGAGCTCGGGCACGCCGTCGCCGCCCGCTCGGCGGGTGCGAACGCTTCGATCTCGCTCGAGTTCCTGGCGGGCTACACGGCGTTCCGCCCCGATCCCGCGCGGCCGATCGGCCGCGGCCGCCGGGCGTTGATCTCGGTCGCCGGTCCCGGTGTCCAGATCATCGCGAGCACCGCCGTCCTCGTCGCGCTCGGCGTCAACCCGATCTCGGTCGACAGCGTGCGGGCCGGCTCCGATGCGGCCGCTGCGATCTGGTGGGCGGGCCCCGTGATCGGATCGCTCAACCTGATCCCCGTCATGCCGCTCGACGGTGGCCACCTCGCGCTCGTCGGCGTGGAGCGCTGGCTCGGCGACCGGGCGTTGCGGACGATGGCGATCGCGAGCATCGTCCTCACCGTCGGTGGCGCGATCGTGACGGCGCTCGTCTGGGACACGACGTTCGTCATCTTCATCGCGTTCCTGGTGATCTCCCAGGTCCAGCTGCTGCAGAGCACCGCCCGCCGCGGCCCGGGATCGAAGCCGTCGCCGGCGCAGCGGGCGCTCGCCGCCGAGGCGGAGGCGTGGCGACACGGCCGCTCGGGCCTCCTCGAGCCGGGCCAGCGCCTCTCGCCGTGGTACGAGGCGGATCGGGCGGTGCACGACGGCGACGTCGGCGGCGCGATGGGCGTCGTGCTCGCCGATCTGCGGTCGACCGCCACACCGCGCTGGGCGCCCCCGCTCGCCGCCGAGCCGCACCGGCTCGCAGCGATCGTGCGCACGCTCCCGGCCGAGCTCCCCGAGCCCGGCAACGAGCAGAGCGCCCGCGTCCTCGCCGACGTGCTGCTCGCCACCGGCGATCCGCAGCGGGCGGGCGAGTACGCGGCCTCGACGTTCGCCAAGTTCCGGTCGCCCGGGTCGGCGATCGTCGTGGCACGGGCCTCGGCGCAGCTCGGCGACCAGCTCAACGCGACACGGTGGCTCGACGCGGCGATCGAGGCAGCCGACGAGCACGGGTTGCGGGACTCGATCGAGCGGCTGATCGCGGCGACGCCCGACCTGGCGGCACTCCGCCGCTGACCGGTCTGCGGGCGGTCGGGGCGTCGTCAGAACGCGATCGGCTCGCCGAGCTCGCTCGACCGCTTGACCCACCCGATCGCACGCTCGCCGGCGACGCTCGTCACCACCCCGACCTCCACGCCGTCGTCGACGATCGGAGACCCCGGCGACGTGTCGGGTGCGACCCCGAGCCGGCGGAGCGAGCGCGGCGCCGCGGCCGCGCGACTGTCCATCCGTTCCACGAGCTCCTGGCCGGGGTAGCAGCCCTTGGTGAAGTCGACCGCGACCGCGGTGAGCCCGGTGCCGCCGGGGATCGTCTCGCCGGTGACGATCTCGGCGCCCATCTTCGGCCAGCCGGCACCGATCCGCGCCACCTCGTCGGCCTCGTGGTCGCGCTCGCTCACCTCGATCTCGGCGTCGACGCGGATCTTGAACCGTTCGAGCTGCGCTGCCAGGGCCGCTCCGAACCCGCGATCGGTGTCGAGCTCGATGACGTCGTCGGCACGACGCGTGATCCGGGCGAGCGCGACGATCCTCCCGCTCGGCTCGAGCGCGAAGGTCCAACGGGACTCGCCGACCTGCATCCCGGCGACGGTCTGGGTGAGCTGGGAGTGGAGGTAGGACTCGGCGTCGCGCCCTCGCACCGTGACCACGTCTCGCGGACCCAGCATCGCAGCCGTCGGCGTCATGCCAGCAGTCTGGCCGCGGCCGCCGCCGGGTGCCACACTGACGACGATGGACAACGTCGACCAGCTCACCGCCCGGGCCGTCGAGGGCGTCACGCGGCTGTCGCGGCGTGCGTCCCGGTTCGCGACGCGGCTGCTCGTCGGGGTCGTCGTCGTGGTCGGTGGCGCGTTCTACCTCGGCGTGCGGGCACTCACCGGCGGGATCGAGACGGTGTGGATCGTGCTCGGCATCGTGTTCGGCTCGATCGCGATCGGCGCCGCGTTCATCGCGCGCTGGCGGGTGGGCGCCGTCCGCCGCCACCTGCCCGAGCTCGGCGACGAGGTCGGCTCGCTGCTCCGCCAGGACGCCGACTCCGGCCGGGTCGTGGTCGACACGTTCGCGGTCGGCGAGGACGACGCGGGTCCGACCGGGACGAACCGGTCGGTGATGGTGTTCGGGCGCGGGTCGTCCGAGCCGGGCGGCATCACGACCGTCGGCCTGGCGGACGCCCCGCGCGCCCGTGAGGCGATCAGGGCGTTCACGACGCTGCCGCTGCTCGGCTTCCTCGCGATCGGGATCGCGCTGGTCTTCGGCTTCCTCGGCTTCATCTTCCTGATCGCGCTGGCCCTGTAGGGCGGGTCAGCGCTGCCGGGTCATCCGGCGGGCGGCGGGGATCGCCGCGAGGAGCGCGGCAGCCTTGTTGCGACACTCGAGATCCTCGTCGTCGGGTACCGAGTCGGCGACGATGCCTGCCCCGGCCTGCAACGAGGCGATCCCGTCCGGCCGGACGAACATCGTGCGGATCGCGATCGCGGTGTCGAGGTTGCCCGACCAGTCGACGTAGCCGACCACCCCGGCGTACGGTCCCCGCTTGGCCGGCTCGAGCTCGTCGATGATCTCCATAGCCCGGACCTTGGGCGCCCCGCTGACGGTGCCCGCCGGCAGCGTCGCACGCAGCACGTCGATCGGGCCGAGGTCGTCGCGGAGGTCGCCCGACACCTGCGAGGTGAGGTGCATGACGTGGCTGTACCGCTCGAGCGTCATCAGCTCGTCGGGGTGCACCGTGCCGAACTCGGCGACCCGGCCGACGTCGTTGCGAGCGAGGTCGACGAGCATCACGTGCTCGGCACGCTCCTTGGGATGCTCGATCAGCTCGGCGGCCAGACGGCGATCGTGCTCGTCGGTGGTCCCGCGCTTGCGGGTCCCGGCGATCGGGCGTGAGATCACCTTGCGGTCGCGCAGCTGCACCATCGGCTCGGGTGACGAACCGACGATCGTGATCTCCGGGTGGCGCATCAGGTACATGTACGGGCTCGGGTTGACCTGCCGGAGCACCCGGTAGACGTCGAACGGGTCGGCGTCGAGCTCGACGTCGAACCGTTGCGCCAGCACCACCTGGAAGATGTCGCCGGCCACCACGTAGTCCTTCGCCGTGCGCACCGCCGCCTGGTAGAGCCCGTCCGGCATCGACGAGCGGACCTCCGGCGGCGCGTCGTCCGGATCCGGGGGCTCGGCCGGCGGCGCCGACAGGGGGCGCGCGAGCCGGTCCACGCTGCCGCGCACGCGGTCGACCGCCGACCCGTACGCGGCGTCGAGCGCAGGACCGTCGAGACCGTGGGTCGGCACGCTCTCGATCAGGAACACGCGCTGACGCCAGTGGTCGAACGCGGCCAGCGAGCCGATCACGCTCATGACCGCATCCGGGAGGCCGTGATCGTCGGGTGGAACATTCGGCAGGTGCTCGACCTCGCGGA
>CBFCWS010000228.1:0-5787 GCA_965601765.1 uncultured Ilumatobacter sp.
TCGGCCTGCTCGACGTCCGACCCTAGGGCCGAGGTCAACCGCACCGACCGCATCGGTGCGGTCGTCGAGCAGCCGAGCGCGGTCGCACCCGGGCACCGGTCGACGACGTGGTCGTCGGATCGGTGTGAGGTGGGCGGCCGCACGATCGGGCGCGGGCCCACGGTCGTGTGCCGGGGTGTCACCCCGGCAGACGACTCTGGAAGACTCCGGCGGTGACCGAGCCGGCACCCCGGAACCCGTGGCTGGCCGTCGGGGTGACGACGCTGGTGTTCTTCCTGGTCGTCATCGACGTCTCGGCGATCAACGTCGCGTTCCCGTCGATCCGCGACGACTTCGACGTGTCTGAGTCCACGCTCGGCTGGGTCATCTCGGGGTACAACATCGCCGTCGCGGCATTCCTCCTCGTCGCCGGGCGCTACGCCGACAGCCTCGGCCGCAAACGGCTGTTCATCCCCGGTGTCGCCGTGTTCCTCCTCGGCTCGATGCTGAGCGCGGCGGCGCCGTCGGCAGGTGCCCTGATCGCCGCTCGGGTGGTGCAGGGCATCGGCGGTGCGATCATCGCGCCGACGGCGATCGCCGTGGTCCTACCCGCGTTCCCACCCCAACGACGATCCACCGTGATCGGCGTGTCGGGTGCGACCGGTGCCCTCGGCGCCGTCGCCGGCCCGCCGCTCGGCGCGGTGCTGACCGAGGCGTTCAGCTGGCGGGCGATCTTCGCGCTCAACGTGCCCGTCGCGCTGTTCGTGTTGGCTGTCGCGCCGCGCATCCTCCAGGAGTCGAAGAACCCGCACGCGACCGGACGGGTCGACCTGGCCGGTGTGCCGATCGGCACGCTGGGCGTCGGCCTCGTCATGTTCGCGATCGTGCAGGCCGAGTCGTGGGGGCTCACCGACCCCCGCGTGCTCGCCGCGTTCGTCGTCGGCGCGTCGCTGATCCCGGTGCTGATCCGGCGCTCCCGGACCCATCCCGAGCCGCTGATCGAGCTCGACCTGTTCCGGCACCGTTCGTTCGCGAGCACCAACCTCGGCGTCGCCCTGTACTCGATCGCGTTCACGTCGGGCTTCCTCGTCAACTCCCTGCTGCTCCAGGAGCTCTGGGGCGAGTCGCTCACGACCACCGGACTGGCACTCGTCCCGGCACCGTTGCTCGCCGCGGTCATCTCCCCGTTCGCCGGACGATCGGCGGACCGCATCGGACATCGCTGGATCCTGGCGGTCGGGAGCGCTACCTGCGGGATCGCCTACCTGGTCTACCTCGTCGTGCTCGACGACACGGCTGCGACGTGGACCCGGTACGTGCCGATCTCGCTGCTCGTCGGAGTCGGTGTCGGTGCGACGATCGCGACCTGGTCCAGCGCCGGCATCGCCGACGTCCCGCCGGCGCAGTTCGGAACCGCGAACGCCACGATCCGGACGACCCAGCAGGTGTTCTACGCCCTCGGCATCTCGACGATCGTCGCCATCCTCGCCGACGTCGCGATCGATCCGGATCTCACCCGGTTCCGCTGGGCGTGGGGGTTCGTCGGCACGTTCTACCTCGCGTCGGCCCTCACGATCGCGATCACCTTCCCGTCCGGATCGAGCTCCGACCGCCTACGTCGCGCCGCGACGACGTGACGACCTCGCCGTTCACGCCGACCGCCCGGGGGCGCGCGCGGCTACCGTCTCGAACATGACGACGATCCTGCTCGCGATTGACGACAGCGAGGCGTCCCGACACGCGGCGTCCAGTGCCCACCGACTGTTCGGAGCCGACGCCACGTATCTCGCCATCTACGTCGCCGACGATCCGGTGGCGACCAGCAGCCTCACGTGGGGGTCGGTCTACGGCTACCCGCACGGCTGGACCCCGGACGCCCTCGAGGAGATGGCCGACGCCTCCACTGCGGTGGTCGACCGCGCCCGTGCCGAGGCCGCCGAGCACGCCGAGGACGCCGGCGTCCACGCCGACCCGATCGGTGCCGTCGGCGACCCGCCGTCGGCCATCGCCCGGGCGGCCCGGGACCACGGGGTCGATGCGATCGTCGTCGGACATCACCACCGGAGCTGGTTCGCCTCGGTGTTCGACCCGTCGATCGTCGACGACGTGATCGATCTCGCCGACGTCCCGGTCGTCGTCGTGCCCGACACGGAGTGACCACCGCACCCGTCGAGACCGGTCACCGGCCCCACGTCCTCCCCGACCGCCTCACGAGCTCGGCGACGGGACCGGCGTGAGCGTCGACGTCGCCGAAGCGATCGTGATCGAGCGGCCGATCGCCGAGGTGGCCGCGTTCGCCGGTGACCCGTCGAACGCCCCCGCCTGGTACCGCCGCATCTCGTCGGCCGAGTGGCGGACCGACCCCCCGATCTCGCTCGGTTCGCGCATCACGTTCCACGCCCGGTTCCTCCGTCGAGACCTCGTCTACACCTACGAGGTGAGCGAGTACAGCGCAGGTCGGCACGTCGAGATGCGCACCACCGAGGGGCCGTTCCCGATGACGACGCTGTACTCGTGGCGCGCGGTCGGCGACCGGGTGACCCACATGACGCTGCGCAACCACGGCGAACCGAGCGGGTTCTCGCGGCTGGCGACCCCGCTGATCCGCCGCGCCATGCGCCGCGCGATGCGACAGGGCCTGACCGACCTGAAGCGCCTGCTCGAACGAGCCTGACGCGCCCGGTCCATCGGTCGGATGCACGGGGGTCGCCGCGGCACAGCGGTTCGGGCCCGCCTGTGGCACGACCCGGGCCATCGAGGTCGCCGCGCTCCCCACACGCCTCGGGCGAGGATCGCTGACTACGGTCGGGCGATGGACCAGGTGGCGCAGGTCCGGCCGCTCGACCGGACGCTCACGCAGCAGATCGGCGAGAACGATGCGGTGGAGCGATACGACGACGACCCCGACGCACGGGCCTGGTTCGCCGAGCAACTCGTCGGGGCGGTTCGATGAGCGCCGCCACGACGGGACCACGAGTCGACGGCGCCCGCCTGTGGACGACGCTGATGGAGACGGCGGTGTTCGGCGCGACCCCCGACGGCGGCCTCCGCCGGCTCGCGCTCAGCGACGAGGACCGGATGGTTCGCGATTGGCTGACCGAGGCATGCGTCGCAGCCGATCTGCAGGTGACCGTGGACGCGATCGGGAACATCTTCGCCACCCGACCGGGCACCGATCCCGACGCATCCCCGATCGGTTTCGGATCACATCTCGACACCCAACCCGCCGGCGGACGGTTCGACGGCGTCCTCGGCGTCCTCGGCGGCCTGGAGGTGATGCGGACGCTCCACGACACCGGGTACGAGACGGCGCGGCCGCTCACGCTCGTCGACTGGACCAACGAGGAGGGCGCCCGCTTCGCGCCGTCGTACATGTGCTCGGGTGTCTGGGCGGGGGAGATCGACGCCGAGCCGATGATGGGCGGGGTCGACCGGGACGGTCGCACCTTCGCAGACGAGTTGGAGCGGATCGGCTACCGCGGACCGGAACCGGTCGGCGCGCGCCGATTCGGCCACTTCGTCGAGCTCCACATCGAGCAGGGGCCCGTGCTCGAAGCGGAGGGCGCGACCATCGGCGTGGTGACCGGGGGCCAGGGCATCGCGTGGTTCGACGGCCGGATCACCGGTCGGGACAGCCACGCCGGCACGACGCCGATGGCGATGCGCCACGACGCGATGGCCGCGCTGGCGGAGGTGACGCTGGCGATCGAGGCGATCGCCTCGGCGGCGACACCCGCCGGGGTGGGCACGCTCGGCGAAGCCGAGGTGCGACCGGGGTCGCGCAACACCGTTCCGGGCGCGGCGGTGTTCCGAGCGGAGTTCCGCCATCCGGATGGGGCGTCGCTCACGGCGATGCAGGCCGCGCTGAGCGACCGCACACACGAGATCGCGAGACGTCGCGGCGTCGAGATCACGATCGAGCCGATCTGGCGCAAGGATCCGTTGACGTTCGCGCCCGAGGTCGTCGACGCCGTCGAGGCAGCGGCGGCGGCGGGCGGCTTCACGCACCGCCGAATGGTCTCGGGTGCCGGTCACGACAGTTTCTACGTCGCGGCGACCTGCCCGACCGGCATGATCTTCGTCCCCTGCGCGGGCGGCCTCAGCCACAACGAGGAGGAGTCGGCCACCGAGGCCGACTGCGCAGCAGGAGCCCAGGTCCTCCTCGACACGGTGCTCCGACTCGACGCGTCCGCCTGAACGGGTGGGCAATGTCCGGACGATCGCGCCGAACTGCGCGCACGATGCATTGCAAGGCGTGCCCGACCGCCTAGAATCGCGGATGCTAGCCGTTTACCGCCAGCGGTCAAGCAAATTACATGTCGCCAGGAACGAGGGGCGCTCGACCACGAACTCGGTTGCCGCGTCACATACCGAACCGCACGGCGACGGATCGGAGATGGGCCATGACCACAAGCTTGCGACCTGCAATGGCACTCGCGCGAGCAGGCTCTTCGTACGGAACTTCCGATCCCGGTGTCCGTCACATCGTTCCTCAGCCGTCAGGCCGTCGTCCACCTCCACGTCGAACCGCTCTGACCGTCACCGCCGTGCTCGCAGTCGTCGGTGCCGGGTTCGGGGCCCACCGACCCGCTGCCTCTGATGTTACCACACCGTCCGGCGTCGCAACCGAGCCGGCCGTGGCCGCCGACGACCTCGCTCCGGGAGCGCTCTACCACACGGTCGACCAGATCGGCGCCCGCGATCTCTGGCAGCAGGGGATCACTGGAGCCGGCGTGAACGTGGCGGTCGTCGACACCGGCGTCACCCCGCTCAGCGCGTTCTCGTCTCCCGACAAGATCGTCGCCAGTGTCGACTTCAGCGTCGACGCAGCCTCGCCGACCACGGCGTTCGTCGATCGCAACGGCCACGGCTCGCACCTCGCCGGCATCATCGCCGGTCGCGAGCCGGGAGCGACGCCGGCCGACTCGGCGGCGCACCCCGAGACCTTCCTCGGCGTGGCCCCGGACGCCGGGATCGTGTCGGTGAAGGTCGCCGACCGCGCCGGTGACACCCGACTCGCCGACGTCGTCGCGGGCATCGAGTGGGTGATCGAGCACGCCGAGGAGCTCGACATCGGCGTGATCAACTTCGCGTTCGACAGCGGCTCGCAGCTCCCCTACACCGATGACGTGCTGGCCGCAACGGTCGAGCGGGCATGGCACGCGGGGATCGTCGTCGTCACGGCCGCCGGCAACGAAGGCGCCGAACCCGGCGCGTTGTCGTCGCCGGCCAACAACCCGTACGTGATCGCGGTCGGCGGGGCCGCCACCGGGGCCGATCTCGCCGTCCCCGAATGGTCGAGCGTCGGCGACGGCACGCGCAACCCCGACCTCGTTGCCCCGGGTGTGAGCATCGAGAGTGTTCGCGTGCCCGGCAGCGACGCCGACACCGAGCACGAGAGCGGCTACGTCGACGAGTTCACCTTCAAGGGGTCCGGTTCGTCGCAGTCGGCGGCGTTCGTCGCCGGGGCCGCCGCGCTGCTGCGCCAGGCCAACCCGGCGTGGTCGCCCGACGAGGTCAAGGCAGCCCTCGTCCGCACCACTACCCCGATTCCCGACGCCACTCCCGAGATCTCCGGATCGGGACTGCTGGACGTCGCCGCGGCAGCGACCGCCGACGTCAGCGACGCCACCCAGACGTACGAACGCGCATCCGCCGTCGCTCCGGCCTCGCCCGTCGCCGGCGTCGCCCAGGTCGGCCGCGGCGTCGAATGGCTCGGGACGCACTGGGCCGGCACCCACTGGGCCGGCACCCACTGGGCCGGCACCCACTGGGCCGGCACCCACTGGGCCGGCACCCACTGGGCCG
>CBFCWS010000229.1:0-5776 GCA_965601765.1 uncultured Ilumatobacter sp.
GGGGTCCACCGGTGTCGGTGCCGTTGAGGGTGCACTGGCCGTCATCGGTGACCGGTCCGCTCGCCCGGCGGCGGGTGGACCCACGCTGGCGAGGGAGACGCGCCGGCTACCCGCGGCGACGTCGCTGGTCGCGAAAATTCGTTCGGACGGTTGACAATAATTAGTTCGTGAGGTTTACTAACAGATATGTCGGATCTGACCGCGCCGTCGGCCGGTCCCGCCACCCGATGGCTGGGCCCTGGACGTACGACCCAGCGCCTGGGTCCCAGCGACGCGCGGAGCCACCACCGCGCCCTCGTCCTCCAGGCGCTCTACCGGGGCCGCGGCCTCTCGCGCGCCGACCTGGCCCGGGAGCTCGGTCTCAGTCGCGTCACGATCTCCGACGTCGTCGGCGACCTCGTCGAGGAGGCCCTCGTCGTCGAGCGCGGGACGCGTCCTGCCTCGCGACCGGGCAAGCCCGCGACGGTGCTCGACATCAACCGCCAGGGCCACAACATCGTCGGTCTCGATCTCTCCGGTTCGGAGTCCTTCGTCGGCGTGGTCACCGATCTCGACGGCACGGTGATCGAGCGGGCCGAGATCGACATCCCGCAGGCCCAGGGCGACGAAGCGATCGTTGCGGTCGAGACGTTGCTGACCGACCTCGTCGCACTCGCTCCCCGTCCGGTGATCGGTGTCGGTGTCGGGAGCCCGGGCATCGTCGACGACCGCGGAGTGGTGCAGTCGGCCCCCAACCTCGGTTGGCGGGACGTGCCACTGCAATCCCGGCTCGCCGAGGCCTGCGGCCTACCCGTCGCCGTCGCGAACGACGCCAACGCCGCCGTCGTCGGCGAATTCTCGTTCGGCGCCGGCCAGCCCGACATGATGCTCGTCCGCATCGGCCGTGGCGTCGGCTCCGGTCTGATGATCGACGGTCGCATCGTGAGCGGCGCCCGTCACGCCGCAGGTGAGATCGGCCACGTCGTGAGCGGCACCGACGAGGGCGAACCGTGCGTGTGCGGCAACAACGGCTGCCTCGAGCGGTGGCTCGCGATTCCGCGGATCGACGCTCACCTCGCCGAACCCGCCGCCGATCGCGACGCCGTGTTGACCGAGGCCGGGCGCCGTCTCGGTTTGGTGATGGCGCCGATCGTCAGCGCACTCGATCTCACCGAGGTGGTGCTCGCCGGACCGGCCGGCCACATCTCGGGTCCGCTCCTCGAAGCGGCCCAGTCCACCGTGCGCGACCGCACGCTCGCCGACTGGCACGGCGAGATGCGGCTGCGAATGACCGAGCTCGGGCACGACCTGGTCGTGCTCGGCGCCGTTGTGTTGGTCCTCCGAGGCCAACTTGGGGTCAGCTGACCCCGTCCGTCCGAAGTCGACCCGGCTGAGGGCACGTACCCACATGCAAAGGAACAACCCATGAGAAAGATGACACCGATTGCGGTCACCCTGGCCGCGGTGGCCCTGGTCGCGTGCGGCTCGGACGACAGCGACAGCGACGCCTCCGAGGCGACCGACGCGCCCGCCGAAGCCGACGAGACCGAGGAGGCAGCGACCGAGGTGGAGACGGAGGTGGCAGCAGCCGTGGAGGAGACCGACGCGGCAGCGACCGACGAGGCAGCGGCGACCGAGGGGACCGAGGAGGCAGCAGCGGACGGTGAGGACATCACCCTGTGGCTCGCCGGCACCGATACGCCCGAGGCAGCGCTGACCTACCTCACGGACACGTATGCGTCGACGACCGGCGGCGCGCTGTCGATCGAGCAGATCGGCTGGGGCGACCTGATCCCGTCGCTGACCGCTGCGCTGCCCGACTCGTCGTCCACGCCGGACGTGTTCGAGACCGGCAACACCCAGACCGCCACGTTCAGCGCGGTCGGTGCCTACAGCGACCTCTCCGCCAACTACGACGAGCTCGGCGGCGACGCGCTGCTCCCGGGCTTCGTCGAGGCCGGTTCGGTCGGTGACACCGTCTACTCGCTGCCGTACTACTTCGGGTCGCGGTTCGCCTGGTACCGCCAGGACCTGTACGAGGCCGCCGGCGTCGCGGAGCCCACCACCTTGCAGGAGTTCACCGACGTGAACGCCACGCTCAAGACCTCCGGCTCGGGCGCCTACATCCCCGGTCAGGACTGGCGCAGCGGCATCGCGTGGATCTTCGCCAACGGCGGCGACCTCGCCACCTACGACGGTGACGAGTGGACCGCCGCCCTCTCCTCCGACGAGTCGATCGCCGGCATGGAGATGTGGCAGGAGCTGTTCACGACGGCGTCCGTCGCCGGCCCGACCGACACCGATGCGACCGCCTACCAGGCGATCAACGACGACTTCCTCCCCGACGTCGCCGTCGGCACCACGCTCGCCCCGAACTGGGCCTACTGGAGCCTCGGTGACATCTCGGAGAACGAGGCCGGTGAGGCGGTCGCGACCTGGAACCCCGACACCTTCGGTGCGTACGCCCTCCCCGGCGTCGACGGTGGCGTGGCTCCGGTGTTCGCCGGTGGTTCGAACATCGGCATCTCCGCAGCCTCCGAGAAGCAGGACTCGGCGCTCGAGCTGATGAGGATCATCTTCTCGGACGAGTACCAGACGCTGCTGGCGGAGAACGGGCTCGGACCCGCCAACACCGACTTCGGTTCGGTGTACGTCGACGCCGCCGCCGATCCCGAGATCGCCCAGATCTCGCTCGACACCGCGGCTGCCGCGAAGCTGACCCCGGCCGCGCCGGGTTGGACGTCGGTCGAGGAGCAGCAGCTCCTCGAGCAGTACTTCCAGGCGGTCGCCGAGGGTGGCGACGTCGCCTCCCTCGCTGCCGAGTACGACGACAAGATCAACGCCGTCATCAACGGCTGACCCCGGTGATCGTGCGGGCGGGACGTCCGCGTCCCGCCCGCACGATCTCGACGGTCTCCGGATCGTCTCCTCCACCACCAGCCGTGACCCGCTGAAAGGCCTGACATGTCGATCGTCGCACCACCGGAGCCCGACGCGGCCTCGCGGCACCCCGAGACGCAGCAGCAGACGCAGCCTCGGACGCGGGCGCGCTCGCCGAAGCTGCCCTACTGGCTCATCGTGCCCGCCGTCGGCGCGCTGGCCGTCGGCCTCGCCTACCCGATGGGTTGGCAGGTCCTCAACTCGATGCGCGAGTACGGCCTGCGCCAGCAGTTCGGCGAGGCCGCACCCTGGATCTGGTTCTCCAACTACACCACGCTGCTGAGCGACAGCTTCTTCTGGACGGTCGTCGTCCGCTCGCTCGTCTTCATGGCGGCCACGGCCCTCGCGACGATGGTGCTCGGCATCCTGCTCGCCCTGCTCATGAAGGCCGCGCCGACGTGGTCGCGGCTGGCGCTGCAATCCGCCCTCCTCCTCGCCTGGGCGATGCCGATCGTCGCCCAGATGACCGTCTGGAGCTGGCTGATCGACCCGCGCAACGGCGTGCTCAACTACCTCCTCAACGCGTTGCCCGGGGTCGACATGATCGGGCACAACTGGCTCGAGGAACCCCTGAGCTTCTTCTTCGTCGCCTCGGTGATCATCACCTGGGCGTCCGTGCCGTTCGTGGCGATCTCGGTGTACGCGGCGCTCACCCAGGTGAGCGACGACATCCTCGAAGCCGCCCAGCTCGACGGCGCCAGCGGTCGACAGGCGCTGGTCCACATCATCATGCCCATCATCCGCCCCGTGCTGATCATCCTCCTGCTCCTGCAGTTCATCTGGGACCTGCGGGTCTACGCCCAGATCCAGCTGCTGCAGGACCTCGGCCCGAAGGGCGACGACTACGACCTGCTCGGCACCTACATCTTCGGCCTCGGCATCGGCCAGGGTCGGTTCGGCCTCGCCGCCGCGGCGGCGATGATCGTGCTGGTCATCACGCTCTGCGTGAGTGGGTTCTACGTACGTGAGCTGCTCAGAGAGGACGCACGCTGATGAAACGCAAGTTCAAGCGCTACCTCGCCGCCGTCACCGCGGTGGCCGTCGCGATCCTGTGGGCGTTCCCCGTCTACTGGATGATCAACTCGTCGTTCCTGACACCGCTCACCATCAGCGGGCTCACACCGACGTTCCTCCCCTTCGGCGGCACCCTCCAGAACTACCGCGACGTCACGACCGAGACCCCGTTCTTCGAGGCGCTCACGATGTCGCTGATGGTCGTCGGGGTCGCGCTCGCCGTGTGCATCGCGTTCGCGACGCTCGCGGCCCTCGCCATCTCGCGGTTCCGCTTCAAGGGGCGGAGGAGCTTCGTGCTCGCGATCATCCTGGTCCAGATGCTGCCCGCCGAGGCGATGTTCATCGCCCAGTACAAGATGATCTCCGGGTTGGGACTGCTCAACTCGCTGGCGGGCATCTCGATCATCTACGTGGCCATGGTCGTACCGTTCACGATCTGGATGCTGCGCGGGTTCGTGGGCGGCGTCCCGATCGAGCTCGAGGAGGCCGCGATGGTCGACGGCTGTACCCGGCTCGGAGCGTTCCGGCGGATCACCTTCCCGCTGATCGCCCCCGGCCTCGTCGCATCGGGCGTGTTCGCCTTCATCCAGGTGTGGAACGAGTTCGCCCTCGCGTCGGTCCTGCTCACCGACGACGAGGTCCAGACGCTCCCGCTGTGGCTGCGCGACATCGCCCAGCAGTCGAACCTCGGCGCGCCGGAGTGGGGTCAGATCATGGCCGGCTCGGTGCTCGTCGCCGTGCCCGTCATCATCTTCTTCGTGATCGTGCAGGGCCGCATGGCGCAGGGTCTCGTCGGCGGTGCGGTGAAGGGATGACCTCGGCGGATTCGGCGGCGCTGCGCCGAGAGGCGCTCGGCGTGCTGATGCCCGGCTTCGTCGGCACGACGCTGCCCGACTGGCTCACCACGCTGTTGCGCGACGGGCTGGGTGGCGTGTGCCTGTTCGGCCACAACGTCGACTCACCGGCGCAGGTCGCGTCGCTGACCGCCGCCACCTACGCCGCGAACCCGCGGGCGATCATCGCGATCGACGAGGAGGGTGGCGACGTCTCCCGGCTGCATCAGCACGACGGGTCGCCGTTCCCCGGCAACGCCGTCCTCGGACGCATCGACGACGTCGAGACCACCCGCGCCGTCGCCCACGAGGTCGGCGAGCAGCTGGCGGGTGTCGGGGTCCATCTGACGCTGGCCCCGGTGGCCGACGTCAACTGCAATCCCGACAACCCGGTCATCGGCGTTCGCAGCTTCGGCGCGGACGCCGCCGCGGTCGCAGCACACACCGCCGCCTGGGTCGAGGGTGTCCAGGCTGCGGGGGTGGCGGCGTGCGCCAAGCACTTCCCCGGCCACGGCGACACCGCAGCCGACTCACACGTCGCGGAGCCGGTCGTGAGCGCCGACGCAGCGACCCTCGACGCCCGCGAGCTCGCTCCGTTCCGCGCTGCGATCGCCGCCGGGACGAAGACGATCATGACCTCACACATCCGTGTGCCCGCACTCGACCCCGATGCGGTCGCCACGTTCTCGTCCACCATCCTGGGCGACGTGCTGCGCAACCGGCTGGGCTTCGACGGGGTGGTCGTCACCGACGCGCTCGACATGGTCGGCGCCTCGGGAGAACGAGGCATCCCCGCCGCCGCCGTGGCCGCGGCTTCCGCAGGCGCCGACCTGTTGTGCCTCGGCTCGAACAACGCCGAGAGCGAGATCGAGGCCGTCGCCGACGCCCTGATGGGCGCCGTCGACACCGCAACGCTCCCCCACGGTCGGCTCGCCGACGCGCACGAGCGCTGCCTCGCGCTCGCCGGCTGGCCGGCCGATCGACGTCGGCAGAGCCGAGCCGCCGCGCCG
>CBFCWS010000230.1:0-5765 GCA_965601765.1 uncultured Ilumatobacter sp.
ACGTCGATCGAGCAGCTCGACGCGGGGGCGCGCAAGGCGGAGCGCCGGCGCGACGAGCTCACCGAACGAATCGGCCGGCTCGACGCCGACATCGACCGGCTGCTGGCGCAGTGCGAGTCGTCGGAGACCGACGAGACGGCGCTCGTCGAGGGTCTGGAGGCAGCCGAGCGTGCGCACCACGAGGCGTCCGGCGCCTTTGAGGCTGCCGCGTCCGCGGTCGTGGAGGCGACCGAGCTCGCATCGCGCGCCGAGGCCCGCGCCGAGGCGCTCCAGCAGGCGCTCGACGAGGTCCGCGCCCGTGCCGGGGCCGATCGGCTCGCCGGCGTCGACGGGGTCGTCGGCACGCTGCTCGACGTCGTCGAGGTGGACGACGGGTGGATGCCGGCCGTCGAGGCGGCACTGGCCGAGGCGCTGACAGCGATCGTCGTCGACGGCGATCGGTCCGCCCGCGCCGCGCTCGCCGCACTGCGAGAGAGCGCGACCAGCGGTGCGGTCATCGCCACACGGTCCGCTCGGGCGGCCCGGTTGCCGGGCGCGGCCGCACCGGTCGGTGAGCCCATCCGTCCACGCGTGCGAGCCGTCCGACCCGGCGTCGAGGGCATCCTCGACGACCTGCTCGGCGACGCGGTCCGGATCGACACCTTCGATCGTGCGCTCGATGCCGCCGTGGCCGACCCACACGCCGTGATCGTGACGCCCGACGGCGATCGGTTCGGGCCCGCCGGGTGGCGCGTCGGCGCAGCCGCCGGTGGCGCCACCGCCGCCGCCCTCGCCGACGCCACCGAGCGGGTGCACGAGCTCACCGCAGCGAGGGCTGCGGCCGAGGACGCGCTCGACGTCGCACGAGCCGACCGCGACCTCGCTCGTGCCGACCTCGACGGTCACGCACGAGCGCTCGACCAGCACGACGCCCACTTCACCGCCGCCGCCGAGCAGCTCGTCCGCGCCCGCGAGCATCGCCGCGACGCCCAGACGGAGCTCGACGCCGTGACCGCCGGCATCGCCGAGACGACCGAGCGGGCCGACGCCGATCGAGCGCGCCTCGCCGAGCTCGACGCGATCCTGCCGGCACTCGTCGCGGACGAGCAGGCCGAGGCCGACGCGGCGCGGCGTCGCAGCGAGGCGCGTGCCGAGTTCGAGACCCGCGCTGCGGTCCTGGGATCACGGCGGCGCGAGCTCGAGGTGCGCACCGCCGGCCTGCACGAACGTCACGAGTTCCTCGAGCGCCGGATCGACGACACCGAGCAGCGGCTGGCCGCCGACGCCGATGCGCGCACGCGGGCGGCCGAGCAGCGCGAGCAGCTGGAACGGGGGTTGGTCGCGCTCGACCGGCTCGCCGTGCTGCTGGGCTCGGTCGGGTCGGCGGTCGAGGCCGAGCGCGCGGTGCTCGACGAGCAGCGGCGCCGCCAGACCGACGAGGTGCGCGCGCTGACGGCCTCGCTCGAGGTGGCCCGTCGCCGTCGCACCGACGCCGAACGATCCCTCGACGAGGCGCGCCAGCGCGGCCAGAAGGTCGAGATCGACACCGCCGAGGCCAGGCTCCGGCTCGAGACCGCCGTCGACGCGCTCCGCCGCGACCTCGACGTCGAACCCGCGACCGCCGAGGCGGCCCCGATGCCGGAGGTCCCCGAGGGGGCGACACCGGCCGGGCGGATGCGAGAGCTCGACCGCGAGCTGCGGTTGCTCGGCCCGATCAACCCGCTCGCGCTCGAGGAGTTCACCGAGCTCCAGCAGCGTCACACGTTCCTCGAGGAGCAGCTCGACGACGTCCGATCGACGCGTCGCGACCTCCATCGCGTGATCCGTGCCGTCGACGCCGAGATCCAGAGCGTCTTCGTCGGTGCGTTCGCCGACGTCAGCACCAACTTCACCCAGCTCTTCGGCACGCTCTTCCCGGGCGGCGCGGGGCACCTCAAGCTGACCAATCCCGACGACCTGTTGAACACCGGCATCGAGGTCGAGGCCAAGCCGAGCGGCAAGAACGTCAAGAAGCTGTCGCTGCTCTCGGGCGGTGAGCGGAGCCTGACCGCGCTGGCGTTCCTGTTCGCGGTCTTCCGCAGCCGGCCGTCGCCGTTCTACGTGATGGACGAGGTCGAGGCCGCGCTCGACGACGTCAACCTCCACCGGTTCCTCGGACTGGTCGACGAGTTCCGGAAGGACGCACAGCTCGTGATCGTGTCGCACCAGAAGCGGACGATGGAGGCCGGCGACAGCCTGCTCGGTGTCAGCATGCAGCCGGGCGGCAGCAGCAAGGTCGTCACCGAACGAGCCGACACCGCCACCGCCCGCTGACCCCCGGCCGCCACCGGCCGCCGATGGCGTTCAGCTCGGCTGATCGGCCCAGCGGAGGTAGGGCTTGACCTCTTCGACGTTGGCGAACTGGTCCTTGGCGTCGTCGGTCGACAGGGTGGGCGACACGATGACGCGGTCGCCGGGGCGCCAGTCGACGGGGGTCGCGATCGGTCCGGCGTCGGTCGCCTGGAGGGCGTCGATCACCCGCAGGATCTCGTCGAAGTTGCGGCCGACCGACTTCGGGTAGGTGAGGGTCAGGCGGACCTTGTTGGCCGGATCGATGACGAACACCGAGCGGACCGTCGACGTGTCACCCTCGCCGGGATGGATCATGTCGTAGGCCTCCGAGACCGCACGGTCGGGGTCGGCGATGATCGGGAAGTTGAGGTCGGTCCCGCCGACCTCGCCGATGTCGGGCGCCCACCCGTGGTGATCCTCGATCGGGTCGACCGAGACCGCGATCGTCTTGGTGTTGCGGGCGGCGAACTCCTCGTCGAGGGCGGCCGTGCGCCCGAGCTCGGTCGTGCAGACCGGCGTGTAGTCGGCCGGATGGCTGAACAGCACCGCCCAGGAGCCCTGCTTCCACCGATGGAAGTCGATGTCGCCGGCCGTCGTGGCAGCGGTGAAGTCGGGTGCGGTGTCGCCGAGTCGGATCGTCATGTCGATGCTCCTGTGGGTGTGGGGGGTGGGGGGAGAGGGCCGAACACTGGTGACCGTACCGGTCGGTCTCGTCAACGAAAACGCCCGGGGCATCCGGGCATCTCGCGCTCCGGGGTCCGGTAGCTTCGGCGCGGTGGAGTGGTACTGGTTGTTCCTGATCCTCGCCGGGCTGGTGCTCGTGTTCGGCCTCGGTGTCGTCGTCGCGAATCGGCGTCGCCAGGTCGGCGCTCCGCCGGCGGTCCCCCCCGCTCCGCCGCGTCACCACGACGTCGAGGGCTCGGGGACCACCGTCCTCGACCGGCCCGAACCCGACGTCGTCGAACCGGTCGAGGAGAAGCCGGTCGAGGAGGAGCCGATCGCAGAGCGGGAGGTGGAGGTCGTCGAGGCCCCACCTCCGACGCTGCGCGATCGCCTCACGAAGGCTCGCGCCGCCTTCGCGGGAGCGTTCACGGGCATCCTCGGCCGGGGCGCGATCACCGACGAGACCTGGGACGACCTCGAAGAAGCCCTGCTGCGGGCCGACGTCGGCCTCGGCGTCACCGACGAGCTCCTCGACGGGCTCAAGGCGCGCGTCGACGCCAAGGAGATCAGCCGGCCCGAGGAGTTGCTCGATGCGCTCCAGGCCGAGATGATCGGTCGGCTGGCGGGCGCCGAGCGGTGGTTGCGCTTCGACGACCTCGAACCCGGGAGCCCGAACGTGTGGATGTTCGTCGGCGTCAACGGCGTCGGCAAGACCACCACGATCGGCAAGATCGCCCGCCAACAGGTCGATGCGGGTCGGTCGGTGCTGCTCGCGGCCGGCGACACGTTCCGTGCCGCGGCCGCCGAGCAGCTCGGGACATGGGCCGAGCGGGCGGGGACCGAGTTCGTCCGCGGTGCCGAGGGCGGCGACCCCTCGTCCGTCGTCTTCGACGGGGTCGCGAGCGCTGCTGCGAAGCAGATCGACATCGTGCTCGCCGACACCGCCGGTCGACTGCACACCAAGACCAACCTGATGGACGAGCTCAGCAAGGTGCGCCGCGTCGCCGAGAAGGGCGCCGGCACGGTGACCGAGACGCTGCTCGTCATCGATGCCACGACGGGCCAGAACGGCATGACGCAGGCCCGCGAGTTCGGCGAGGCGACCGATGTGACCGGCGTCGTGCTCACCAAGCTCGACGGGTCGGCCAAGGGCGGCATCGTCTTCGCGATCGAGACCGAGCTCGGGCTCCCGGTCAAGCTCGTCGGTGTCGGCGAGCAGATCGGGGATCTGATCGAGTTCGATCCGGAGGAGTTCGTCAGCGCCCTCTTCGATCGGTCGTAGGGACGACCGGTGGGGTCGGGAACCGGCTCGCCGTCGTGAGCGTCCAACGATCGTGAAGCGTTCGGAACGACTGCGCTTCGCCGGTGCACTGCTCGCCGGCGCGCTGGTGCTCGCCGCCTGTGGGCAGGACGACGGCTCGACCGCGGAGGCTCCGCCGGCGACGGGGTCCGTCGACGAACCCGCGACCGATCCCGCGACCGGTCCGGCGACCGATCCTCCGACCGACCCCGATGTCGCACCGCCGACCGAGCCGGACAGCGACGTCGTGCGGCCGCCGAGCCCCGTCCGGATCGATCCCGGCGAAGGTGACCTCGACGCCTCGCCCGACGGGACTCCGGCGATCGAGCCCCCGGGCGCGGGCTCGTCGGAGACGATTCCCGGCGAAGGTGTCGAGATCGACGTCGTCGCCGACGGCATCGACTCCCTCCCGGATGACGACACCGGCTACGTCTACGAACCGACCGCGCCGGTCTCCCTGGCCGATGTCGAGCGCCTCGCCGGGCCGTTCGGTGTCGAGGGTTCGCCGAGGCAGCTCGACGACGGGACCTGGACCGTCGGGTCCGATGACGGGTCGGCGTCGATCCTCGTGGTCTCGTCGGATGCCGCGCAGTCCTGGAGCTACAGCGGCGCAGTGGCCGTCGACGGAGCGTGCGTGACGACGAGCGGCGAGCGAATCGAGACCGACGCGGGCGATGGCACCGACGGCGCCGATGACGTCGGTGTCGTCTGCGAGCCGCCGGACGACGTCCCCGACGCTGCGGGTGCCGAGGCCGCCGCTCTCGAGCTGGTGGGTGTGCTCGAGCTCGCCGCGGGCGGGTTCGACGCCGAGGCGGATGCCGACGAGTGGGGTGCGATGGTGACGCTCACGAGCGATGCCGCGCCTGGCCGGAGCTGGGTCTTCGGCTTCGGGGGCGACTCGGCGCTCGAGTTCGCGTCCGGCACGCTCGCCGAGCCGGAGCCGGTCGGCCCGTTCCCGCTGATCGATCTCGACACCGCGGTCGAACGGCTCCGGGAGCGCTCGTCCGGGTTCGGGGTCCCCGGCCCCTCGCCGTCCGATCTCCCGGGGCCGGTCACGATCACGCTGGTCGACGTCGAGGCCGACCTGCAGCGGGTGGACGACGTCGACGGGGCCGTCTGGCTCCTGCCGGCATACCGGTTCGTCGACGCCGACGGCGCCTGGCACGTCGTTCCCGCCGTCGACGACGAGTACCTCGTCGAGGACACCCCGCCACCGGCCGCCGTCGACCCACCGCCCTCCGGCGGCGAAGCGTCGGTGGTGGCGATCGCGTCGATCCACGACAGCGTGGGCTTCTACCCGGCGTGCGGCACCGAGTGGCTCGACTTCGGGGGCGAGCGCTGGTACCAGCTGGGCACCGCCGCATACGGCGCGATCGACGAGAGCGTCCGGGACCGCTACGACGCGATGATCGCTGTCGACCGCGAGCCGTCGCCGGTCGGTCCGGTGATCGACGGCTTCGCCCCCATGGTCGCCGAACCCGGACCCGGCGAC
>CBFCWS010000231.1:0-5761 GCA_965601765.1 uncultured Ilumatobacter sp.
TCAGCTGGTGATCTGGGCGATGACGTCGTCGAAGGCGGCGTCGGCGTAGGCGATCATCTCGTCGTCGGTGCGGTCCTGGATCGGGTGGGGGGTGAAGACCCGGGCCATCGCCGCGTAGCCGAGCGACTTCGACTGGGCGTCGGCGGCGGTGACGAACTGATCGGATGCGACGAACACCCCGGGGATGCCCCGCAGCTCGAGATCGCTGATGTCGTGCACACTGCACGACGTGCAACTGCCTCAATCGGCGAGCGCCTCGATCACGACCTGACACTCCGTCGCGATCTCGTGACGGAGGTCGACCGGGGCCGGCTTCGCGAAGGTCGGCTTGCGGTATCGCTTGACGCTCGCCCCGACCTCGTCGAGCCGTTGCTCGATCCGGTCGAGGAACACGTTGCCGCGGGGCTTGGAGATGTCGAGCAACCCGACGGTCAGCCCCTCGAGCGACCTCGGCCGGGCGACGCGAGCCCGCTCGGCCACCTGCTGCTCGCCGGTCGGGTCGAGGATCGTCCGTGTCGTCATGATCGCGCCTTTCGCCGGATTCAGTATCGCACCGTCCGGGTCACCGGGTGCGACCCGAGGTCGCCGTTGACCCACCCGCCGATCAACGCCGAGAACAGGCCGGCGCCGCCGCCCGCGAAGGCGAGCATCAGCCCCTCCGGACGGAACTTCGGCAGCGCCGGCGGCTCGGAGTCGTCGCGCCCGACACCGCCGGATCCGGCCGACTCGCCCGACGTGTCGTCGAAGGGCCCCGCGAGGCCGGGAGGCATCCCCTCGGCGATCCCGCCGGCACCGCGCACGAGATCGGTCACCGGTGTCGTCAGCCGCATGTGCAGCTCGTACACGATCCGGTCGCGGTCCCACCCGGCATCGGCGAAGACCCGTGCGTGCTCCGGGCCCAGCACGAGGATCGCGTCGAACGCGAGCACGAGCTTGTGGTGGTGCATGGCCTGGAGCTGGTGGGCGAGCGAACCGGCGAGGCTCTCGGGGGTGCGCGAGAGCTGGTCGACGATGCAGCGGGGGCCCTCGCCGGCGAACACCGTGACGGCGTCGACGCCGGGTTCGACACCGGCCTCGCCCGCGAGGGTGCCGATCGGCGATGCGGCATCGTCCTCGGCGAAGCAGAACCCGACCTTGCCGGGTCCGCCGTGGGCCGCTCGGTCGACCTCGCCGGGCCGGCCGCCCCCGACGTTGCGGACCAGCAGCTGCAGCGCCCGGCCGATCGTCGAGTTGGCGCGGTTGCCCTGGCCCAGTGCGTTGCCGGACGAGTTCATGCCGATCCGGCGCGTGCCGGGGCCGCTGCACACGAGCACCGGCCCGACGGGCATGGTCGTGGCCAGCAGGCCGTGCATGTTGAACTCGTCGTTGCAGGCCGCCTCCACGGCGGTCAGCACCCAGGGGAGGTACTCCGGCTCGCATCCGGCCATCACCGCGGCGATCGCCACCTTCTCGACCGTCGCATCGATCAGGTCGGGTGGCACCGTGGCGACGATCTCGTCGGGAGCGCGGGTGGTCCCGGTGAGCATCGCCATCACGCGCTCCGGCGTCGGCGGCACGACCGGCAGTCCGTCGCTCCAGCCCCGGTCGAACATCATCTCGATCGGATCCTCGGCCTCCGCGACCTCGATCCGGCGCGATCGCAGGAGGCCACCGTCGTGGAGCGCGCGCAGCGCGTCGACGCGGTCGGGGTCGACGCTCATCGAACCGCACCCCGGCCGCATCGCGGGGAGGCCTTCGCCGAGCCCGGCGACCCCGGTGAGCTCCTCCCAGTCGGCCCGCGCCCAGCCGAACGTGCGGTCGACCTCGGTGCCGTCGACGATCCGAAGCAGCGTCGGGACGGTCTCGATCCCGTGTCGCCACGACACGCCGAGGTCGGCGTCGTGGATCGCCGGGAGCGACGCCGGGAAGCCCGGGTCGTCCTGCGTGAACACCGTCAGTCCCGGTCCGTCGGCGAGCTGCTCCAACACCGGGACGATCGTCTGGCAGGTCTCGCAGTCGCGCTTGACGACGGCGACGAGCCCGTCCGGCAAGACGTCCGGCAACGTCGTGGTCCCCATGGCTGCGACCGTACCGGGTCGGCACCGCACGTCACGACGGGAGCCGGGCCGACCGCGGCGCACCCGTCAGATCAGCCGCTGCCGCCGGCTGTCGATCACCCCGGTGTCGAACCCGGCCGTGTGCAGCCCGCCGGCGAACCGGGCGTGCTCGATCTTGATGCAGCGGTCCTGGACGACGTCGAGGCCGGCGTCGGCGGCGGTCGTCGCGGCTCGGTCGTCGACCAGACCGAGCTGGAACCACACCGCGGACGCGCCGACCGAGATCGCGTCGGCGACGACGTCCGGCAGGTCGTCTCGGCGGCGGAACACGTCGACGACGTCCGGAGCGTCGGGCAGCGCCGCCAGCTCCGGGTACACGGGTCGGCCGAAGATCTCCCGTTCGTGCGGGTTGACGTACCGCACCGTCCAGTCGGTCTTGCCGGCGAGGTAGGTCGCCACGAAGTTGCTCGCCCGGGCGGGGTTGGCGCTCATCCCGACGATCGCCACGGTGCGGATCCGTCGCAGCAGCGCCAGTCGCTCGCCGGCCGTGGTGAGCACGCTCACGATGCGTCCCGGGCGACGTGCAGCGCCCGGTCGAGGTCGTCGCAGATGTCGTCGGGGTCTTCCAGGCCGACCGAGATGCGGACGAGGTCGGGCCGGATGCCGCCGGCGGCGAGCGCCGAGTCGGAGAGCTGCCGGTGGGTGGTGGATGCCGGGTGGATGACCAACGTGCGCGCATCGCCGATGTTGGCGACGTGCGACGCCAGGCGGACGGCGTCGATGAACCGCGAGCCGGCCGCCCGACCGCCGTCGACGCCGAAGGCGAACACCGCACCCGGCCCCTCGGGCAGGTAGCGCTGCGCGCGCTCGTACCAGGGCGAGTCCGGCAGACCGGAGTAGGCGACCCACGAGACGCACGGGTGGGCGGCGAGGAACTCGGCCACGCGCCGAGCGTTCGCCGTGTGCTCGCGCATCCGCAGGGCCAGCGTCTCCATGCCCATCAGGAACAGGAAGGCATTCAGCGGCGCCATCGTGGCGCCGACGTCTCGCAGCTGCTCGGCGCGCACCCGCGTGAGGAAGCCGTATTCGGCGAAGTTGCCCCACCAGCTCAAGTCGCCGTAGCTCGCCACCGGCTCGGTCATCAGCGGGAAGCGGCCGCTCGCCCAGTCGAAGCGGCCCGACTCGACGATCGCCCCGCCGAGGGAGGTCCCGTGCCCGCCGATGAACTTGGTGACCGAGTGCAGCACGATGTCGGCGCCGTGCTCGATCGGCCGGCACAGGTACGGCGTCGCCATCGTCGAGTCGACCACCAGCGGCACGTCGGCCGAGTGGGCGACCTCCGCGAGTCCGGCCAGGTCGCAGATCATCCCCGACGGGTTCGCGATCGTCTCCACGTACACGGCCTTGGTCGCCGGGGTGATCGCGGCGGCGACCGCATCGGGTTCGGGTGCGTCGAGGAACGTCGTCGTGACCCCGAAGCGACCCATCGTCACCTCGAGCAGCGTGCGGGTCCCGCCGTAGAGCTGGGCACTGGCGACGACGTGGTCGCCGGTACCGGCGAGCGCGGCGAAGGCCAGGAACTCGGCCGCCTGACCGGAGGCCGTGCCGATCGCACCGATCCCGCCCTCGAGCGACGCGAGGCGTTCCTCGAATGCCGCGACGGTCGGGTTGGAGAGGCGGGTGTAGACGTGGCCGTAGGTCTGGAGGGCGAACAGGTCGGCCGCTTCGTCGGCGTCGCCGAACGCGTACGACGACGTCTGGTAGATCGGCACGGCACGTGCGCCGGTCGTCGGGTCGGGCCGGCCGCCGGCGTGCACCGCTCTGGTCCGGAACCCCGGTCGGCGCTCACCCATGCGCCCCATCACAGCACAATCGGGTGCAGCGTCGCACCCGGGCGCGCTAGCTCAGGATCTCGGTCATGTCGACGTCGGCGGACGCCAGGACGAACAGGACCGGGCTCGCGAGATCGACCCGGTCGAGCGTCGCCTGGCACCGGTCGTGGAAATCGTCGGGGTTGGTGCACGGATCGGGCAGGCCGATCATCGTCAGATCGGCGCCCGCTGCTCGCTCGTTGATGACCTCGGCGATCGGCCGGTCGTCGACGACGATGTCGACGTCGGCCGCGAGCCGGGCCGTGTCGAGCAACGACCGCAGGTTCGTGCCGGCGGTCCGTGCCGCCGGTTCGTTCGTCACCACCATCCGGACGGTCACCTTCGACCGCCGCCACCGCCGCGACGCCTGGAGGGCGGTCGCGAGCGTGAGCATGGTGGCGCCGTTGTCGCGCATGGAGCGCAGCCAGAGATCGATCCGGCGGCGTGCCCCGTAGGTCGTGTCGTTGGGCGCCCGCACGACGAGCACGTTGCGGCCGGCCTCGTGCAGCTTGGCGATGGTCCCGATGAACTCGTGGCGCTCCGGGTGGTCGAGTCCTGCGCCGTCACCGAGCACGACCGTGTTGGGCACGAGCGGCCCGAGTCCGTACCCCTCGACGAGGACGCGCGCCCCGACGTACGGGTTCGGCGCGCCGACCACGCGCACGAGCGCCTTGACCTTGCGTTCCTCGAGGTACTCGCGCACCGTCTTGGAGAGCTGACGCTTGCGCGCGGTCGGCGTGTTGTCGGGCAGCACGGTCGCGACGGTCAGCATCCCGCGGGCGCTCGTCAGCGACGCTCCGAAGTCGATGAGGTACCAGCGCTTGGTCGGGCTCCCGGCGAACACCAGGACGTTCGGCCGCCACGACCGCGGATCGCTGGTGGGATGGATCTTGCCGATCGACCACCGGACGAGCGCGAGCCAGATGCCCTGGCGCACGTCGCCGAAGCGGGCCTGGGTGCCGCGGCGGTCGAGCAGGAACCAGATCACCCCGACGACGGCGAACGCGGCGATGCTGGCGCGGACGTTGATCAGGAACATCACGAGCACGCAGCCGATCCCGCCGACGAGCGACAGCGACCAGTGCACCCGGAACGTCGGACGGAACGACGGCGATCCGAGATACCGCTCCGCGGCCGACACGAGGTTGACCACCGCATAGGTCACGAGGAAGAACATCGTGAGCACGGGTGCGACCGCGTCGAGATCGCCGATCGAGACGATCGCGATGGCGAGCACCATCGACATCACGGTGGCGAGCCGCGGCTCGTCGCCCGGGCCCGATCCACGCCCCAGGCGGCGCAGCGGTCCGGGGAGCACCTCGTCGCGGGCGAGCGCCTGGAAGATCCGCGGCGCCCCGAGGATGCTCCCGAGCGCGCTCGACAGGGCCGCGCCCCAGACGCCGATGAGGATCGCCGGTCCCCAGAACGCCATCTTCTCCATGACCAGCGAGTCGGTGATCAGCGTGAGCTGGTCGGCGCGGTGCTCGAGGAAGCTGGGGATCACCATGTAGAGCGCGTAGCTGACGCCGATCGCCCAGAGGGTGCCGCGGGGGATCGATCGGCGCGGCGTGGCGAGGTCGCCGGACATGTTGACGCCGGCCATGATCCCGGTGACCGCCGGGAAGAACACCGCGAAGACCTCCCAGAACGGCTCGGTGACGACCGTGTAGGCCGTGATCTGGGGCGGGCCGATGAAGTCGGAGCGCACCACGATCTCACCGGAGGCCTCGATGACCTCCTGGGACGCCGTGATCGTCTCGCCCGACCCGATGAAGAACGAGACGAGCGACAGTGCGATCGCCGCCATGATCACGTACTGGACCCGTATGGCCAGGTCGAGGCTCAGGTAGGCGA
>CBFCWS010000232.1:0-5724 GCA_965601765.1 uncultured Ilumatobacter sp.
TGGCAGCGATCCTGTCGCCCGAGCGCGTCATCGCTGCCACAGCGTGACCGCGCCTTTTCTGTGGCAGCGTTGACGACGCCGGGGCGCGTCATCGCTGTCACAGAGTCATCGGCGCCGGGCTCGTGGCCGACTCCCGACATCGCTGCCGCAGAGTCGGTGATCGAGGCGCCGGGATGGCGCCTCAGGTGGGGGTGAGGAGCTCGCCGGCGCGGAGTTGGGCGGCGTAGCGGCCGTCGAGTGCGACCAGCTCGTCGTGGGTGCCCGACTCGACGATCTGGCCGGCCTCGAGCACGGCGATGCGGTCGGCCGATCTGACCGTCGACAGCCGGTGTGCGATCACCAGTGCCGTGCGCCCGCGCAGGGCGATGTCGATCGACGCCTGGATCTGGGACTCGTTGTCGTTGTCGAGGTGGCTGGTCGCCTCGTCGAGGATCACGATCGCCGGGTCCTTGAGCAGGAGGCGTGCGATCGCGAGCCGCTGCTTCTCGCCCCCGCTCAGGCGGTACCCCCGTTCACCGACGACGGTGTCGTACCCGTCGGGCAACCCGGCGATGACGTCGTGGATGCGCGCAGCGGTGCACGCGGCGATCACCTCGGCATCGGTCGCATCGGGGCGGGCGTAGCGGAGGTTGTCGCCGATCGATTCGTGGAACAGGTGCGGGTCCTGGGCGACGACGCCGACGGCGGCGCGGAGGGAATCGAGCGTGAGATCGCGGACGTCGTTCCCGTCGATCGACACAGAACCGGATGTCACGTCGTACAGCCGCGAGATCAGGCTCGCGAGTGTGCTCTTGCCGGCGCCGGACGACCCCACGAGCGCCACCGTCGTGCCGGCGGGCAGCTCGAGATCGAGGCCGGTGAGCACGTCGCGGTCGGGGTCGGCGCCGGGCACGGCCTGCTGCTCCATCGTCGCGATCGCGACGTCGCTCGCGGGTGGGTAGCGGAACGTCACGTCGACGAACGACACGTCGCCCCGTGGCGCGACGAGGTCGACCGCCCCGGGCCGGTCGCGGATCGGCTCCGGTGCGTCGAGCACCTCGAACACCCGCTCGAACGAGACCATCGACGTCATCAGGTCGACCCGAGCGTTCGTCAACCCGGTGAGCGGTTGGTACACACGGGTGACGAGCGCCGCGAGCGCGACCAGCGTGCCGGTCGAGATGTCGCCCGACACGACGAGCTGGGCGCCGATGCCGTAGATCGCCGCGGTACCGACCGCCGCGACGAGGCCGAGCGCGACGAAGAACACCCGCCCGAGCATCGCCGCGCGGACGCCTGCGTCGCGGACGGAGTCGGCGCGGGCGGCGAACACCCGCTGCTCACGGCCGAGCGAGCCGAACATCTTGACCAGCGCCGCGCCCGCAACGTTGAACCGCTCGGTCATCTGGGTGTTCATCGCCGCGTTGTACTGCATCTGCTCACGGGAGATGTCCTGCAGCCGGCGCCCGACCCGTCGGGCCGGGATGACGAACATCGGCAGGACGGCGAGCGCGAGGAGCGTGAGGCGCCACTCCAGCACCAGCATCGCGGCCAACGTGGTCACCAGGACGATCACGTTGCTGACGACGCTCCCGAGCGTGCTCGTGACGGCGGTCTGGGCACCGACGACGTCGTTGTTCAACCGGGAGGTGATGGCACCGGTGGGCGTACGGGTGAAGAAGGCGAGCGGTAGTCGCTGCACCTTGGCGAACAGGGACGTCCGAAGATCGGCGATCAGTCCTTCGCCGACCCGCGCCGAGCACCACCGCTGCACGATCTGCAAGCCGGCGTCGGCCAGGGCCGCGGCGACGGCGGCACCCGCCAGCCACCAGATCGCGGACCGGTCCGCGCTCGGGATGGCGTCGTCGAGGATCTCGCGGACGACGAGCGGCGGAACCAGCGCCAGCAGTGCGGCGAGCAGGATCGAGACGAGGAACACCGAGATCGTGAGGCGATAGGGCCGTGCGAACCCCCACACGCGGCGCACGGTGTCGCGCTGCACCTGGGCGCCGTCGATGGTGGAGGTGTCCCTCGGCATCATCATGTGAGGACCCATGCGCATCGGGTCATGCTACGGAGCGCCGGTCCGCGCGCACGCCGGCTCCCGCCGTCCCGGTCCGGGGCCCTCACACCCGATCGGTGAACCGGCGGTCGGGCACCATGGACCCGGACCTCCGAGCCTGAACGCCCTCTGAGCTGCGGGCGCCGTTCCGCATCGGTGCTCCTACCATGCGAGCCGTGCAGGTCCGACTCCCGATCCTCCTCGCCTCGCTGTCGTTGGTGATCGCCGGATGCGCGACGACCGGGAGTGCCGACCCGAACGAGACGGACGGCGAGACGAGCGAGTCCGCGAGTCCCGCACCCGATCAGCCGGACCAGCCCGACCAGCCCGACCAGCCGGACCAGCCGGACCAGCCCGACCAGCCGGACCGGCCGGAAGACGTCACCACGACGACGTCCGACGACGACGACGGATCGGCCACGGCCACCTCCGAGCCCGCCGACGTGGAGGCGGCGGACCGATGGGAGCCCGGCCCGATCGACTGGAGCGAGCTCAACTCCTCCGTCGACATCGGCCGGCTCGCCGTCCCGGTCGACTACGACGAACCCGACGGTCCCCAGATCGAGCTGCACCTCGCCCGGCGCAGCGCCGACGATCCGGACGAGCGCATCGGATCGCTCCTGGTCAACCCCGGTGGCCCCGGCTTCGGCGGGAGCGACTTCGCGGTGTTCGCCGGCCAGATCTACGACCGCGAGCTCCTCGAGCACTTCGACATCGTCGGCTTCGACCCGCGCGGGACCGGTCTCAGCGAGCCGGCGATCGACTGCGTCGACGATCTCGACCCGTACGTCACCGGTGACGTCACACCGGAGGACGAGGCCGAGTCGGCCGCGATCGCCGAGACGGCCCGCGAGTTCGCCGATGCCTGCGCCGCCAACAACCCCGTGCTGCTCGAGCACGTCGGCACGAACAACGCCGCTCGAGACATGGACAGCATCCGCAGGGCGCTCGGCGAGGAGCAGATCAGCTACTTCGGGTTCAGCTACGGCAGCGAGCTGGGCGGCGCATGGGCGACGCTGTTCCCCGACACCGTGCGCGCCGCGGTGCTCGACGGGGCTGCCGACCCGAACGCCGACTCGCTCGAGTCGGCCAAGCAGCAGCTCGCGGGCTTCGAGGCGTCGCTGTCGGCCTTCCTCGAGCGCTGCAGCGGGGACGAGGACTGCGCGTTCCACAACGACGGTGACGCCGAGGGCGCCTACGACGCTCTGATCGCGGAGCTCGACGAGCGCCCGGTCGAGGCCGATGACGACCGCCCGCCGGTCAACCAGACCGTCGCCATCACCGCGACGGCGCAGGCGATGTACTCCCAGAGCTTCTGGGTTCAACTCGAGCAGGCGCTCGCCGCCGCGCAGGCCGGGGACGGCACGGGCCTCCTCCGGTTGCACGACACGTACTTCCAGCGACAGCCCGACGGCTCGTTCGGCAACGAGCTCGAGGCCTTCCAGGTGATCAGTTGCGCCGACACCGCCGAGCGCCCCACCCGCGAGGAGCTCCGGGCGGACGCGGACGAGCTGACGGCGGTCGGTCCGCGGCTCAGTCCCGAGGGATCCGAGTCGTACTTCTGCACCTTCTTCCCGCCGGCGATCGACCCGCGCACCGACATCACCGGCGATGGTGCCGGTCCGATCGTCGTGATCGGCACCACGGGCGATCCCGCCACGCCGTTCGAGTCGACCGCTCGCATGTCGGACACGCTGGAGGACGGACGGCTCGTCATCGTCGATGCCGACCAGCACACTGGGTACGGCGTCAACCGCTGCGTCGTCGACGTGGTCAACCGCTACCTGATCGACCTCGAGGCACCGGCGGACGAGACCGAGTGCGCCTGAGCAACGGAAGGGGCCGACCGGGTACCGTCGCGGCGACGGGAGGTGACGGAGCACGGCGATGATCACCGAGATCGAGGACTACTTCGCCCGGGGATGCGGCCGGTGCGAGCGCTTCGACACGCCCGACTGCTCGACGCGGCGGTGGATCGTCGGTCTCGAAGCGCTGCGAGCGGTCTGCCTCGACGCGGGACTGACCGAGACGGTCAAGTGGGCGCACCCTTGCTACACCCATGCGGGGCGCAACGTCGCCGTGATCGGGGCGCTTCGCGACGACTTCCGCCTGAGCTTCTTCGATGCCGCGCTCCTGAGCGATCCCGAGCGCGTCCTGGAACGGCAGGGTCCCAACACACGGCATCCCGACACGATCCGGTTCACCGACGTCGGTCAGGTCCGGGAACGCGAGGCGGTGATCCGTTCCACGCTCGCCGAGGCCATGGGATACGCCGCGGCCGGGGTGCGTCCACCGAAGGACGACGTCGAGCTCGAGCTGCCCGACGAGCTGGTCGAGGCACTGGCGGGCGACCCGGAGCTGGCCGACGCATTCGACGCGCTCACCCCTGGTCGGCAGCGCAGCTACGTGATCGACATCAACGGCGCGAAGCGGACCGAGACACGCGTCGCCCGCATCGCCAGGTTCCGCGACAGGATCATCAGCGGCAAGGGCGCCACGGAACGCTGATCACCGTCGATCGACGAGCCGCGCCCCCGAGGTGCGCGGGGGAGTCGTGGGTCCCGACGGGCGTCGGGGAGACGAGGGCTGCGCTGGGTGTCCGAACTCGTCCGAGCTCGGGGCCGAGCTCGGACACCCACCACGACGGCGCGGAGAGGGTGGGATTTGAACCCACGGACGCTTGCACGTCGCACGCTTTCGAGGCGTGTCCCTTCGGCCGCTCGGGCACCTCTCCGTCGAGCGAGGTTAGCGGCCTTCGGCCGGCGCACCTCGGCCGGCGATCGAACCGATCAGCGGCGTCGGCCGGCGAAGAAGTCGACGAGCAGCGCGCCGCACTCCTCGGCGCGGACGCCGGCGAGGGTGTCGACCCGGTGGTTCAGGAGTGGCGACCGGACGATGTCGAACCGGCTGCCGGCCGCGCCGGCCTTCGGGTCGGTGGCGCCGTAGACCAGCCGTCCGAGTCGAGCGTTGACCATCGCCCCGGCACACATCACGCACGGTTCGAGGGTGACGACGAGCATGCACTCCTCGAGGCGCCAGTGACCGACATGCGCCGCAGCGTCGCGGAGGGCGAGGACCTCGGCGTGTGCGGTGGGGTCACCGGTCAGCTCGCGCTCGTTGTGCCGAGCGGCGATGATCTCGTCGCCGAGTCGGACGACCGCCCCCACCGGGACGTCGTCGTGGTCGAGCGCCGCGTGCGCCTCGCCGAGCGCCCGTCGCATGAGCTCGTCGACGTCCACCGCACCAGTGTTCCGGATCGCCGACGTCTCGCCAACCGGCTGTTTCGGGCCGAAGTCCCGTGTCGGTCGGGCGGTCTCCGGTGCAGACTGGAGCGGCCGGCGCCGTGGGCGTCGCCAGGAAGGAGCACACCGTGAACGTCCCCGAGAACGCGGCCACCGAGCCCGACCCGCGGGCGACGCCGGCCGCGCCGCCACCGACCGGACCCCCTGCAGCCGATCCGGCACCCGCCGCCCCGGCATCCGACGACCCGGCATCGTCCGATCCTGCATCGTCCGATCCTGCATCGACCGATCCGGGACCCGGTGATTCGCCGTCGTTCGACGCGTCGTCGCCCGATCCGGCGCCCGTGGATCCGGCGCCCGCCGGTCCGGCGTCGTCCGATCCGGTACCCGCCGGTCCGGCGTCGTCGGTACTGGCCGATCCGTCACCGTCCGGGCACGCGC
>CBFCWS010000233.1:0-5723 GCA_965601765.1 uncultured Ilumatobacter sp.
GCGCGACATGATGTAGGACGTGGACTTCGCCTGGACGCCCGAGCAGCTGGCACTTCGCGACGAGGCACGGGTGGTCGCCCGCGATGCGGTCGCCCGGTTCGGGCGGCACAACGACTCGTGGATCAACGGGTTCTCCAAGGAGTTCGCACGCGAGCTGGCCGATCGTGGATGGGTCGGGCTCACCTGGCCGACCGAGTTCGGCGGTCAGGGCCGCCCACCGATCGACCGTCTGATCATCGGTGAGGAGCTGATCGCCGCCGGCGCACCGATCGCGGCGATGTGGTTCGCCGACCGGCAGATGGGTCCGACGCTCATCGCCTACGGCCGCCCCGACCAGCAGGCCGAGTTCCTGCCGGCGATGCTGTCGGGCGAGACCACGTGGTGCATCGGCATGTCGGAGCCGAACGCGGGCTCCGACCTCGCCGGCCTGACCACGCAGGCGGTCCGCGACGGCGACGACTTCGTCGTCAACGGCCAGAAGATCTGGACGAGCTTCGGCGAGGTGGCCGACTACTGCTACCTGATCTGCCGGACGTCGGCCGACGGACCGCCCCATCGCGGCATCAGCGAGATCATCGTGCCGATGGACGCCCCCGGCATCGAGGTCAGGGCGATCACCGACATGACCACCAACCGCCACTTCTGCGAGGTGTTCTTCACCGATGTGCGCGTTCCGGCGGTCAACCTCGTCGGCGTCGAGGGGAACGCGTTCAAGCAGACGATGCGCCAGCTCGAGCACGAGCGCGGCGGCATCGACCGGCTCGTCTCCAACCGGGCGCTGTTCGAGATCGCGCTGGCGCGTGCCGACACCGACGACCCCCGCATCCGCCAGGAGATCGCCGCGATCGAGACGGCTTACCGCATCGGGCGCATCCTCGTCACCCGCGAGGTGCTCGGTCAGGCACCCGCCGGCTTCTCGGCGGCGACGAAGTGCTTCTGCACCGAGCACCAGGTGCGCGTCGCCGACTTCGTGGCATCCGTGCTCGGCCCCGAGGCCACGCTGTGGAGCGACGTCACGGCCGGCCTGCTGTATGCCCCCGGCTACACGATCATGGGCGGCACGTCCGCGATCATGCGCAACATCCTCGGCGAGCGGGTCCTCGGTCTCCCACGCGAACCCCGCTGACCACCGCCGCGACCGGCATGGAACCGGCACGCCGCGCCGACTGCGATCCGGCCGATCCGGTGTCCGACACCACGTCGGTCAGCTGCCGAGGGCGATGAGGCCGACAGCCCCGACGGCGATCAGCATCCCGGCGACCTGGGTCCGCACCGCGCGCTCGCCGTCGAGCGCGGCGGCGAGCGCGATCGTCGCGGCCGGGTAGAGCGCGACGACCACGGCGACGACCGACAGCAACCCGCGCTGGGCCGCGAGCAGGTAGCACGCGTTCGCGACGCCGATCATCACGCCGATGACGACACCGTGACGAAGGACGTCCGGGCCGAGTGGTCCGACCCTGCCTGCCCGACGGGCGACGACGTACGTGATGCCGAGCAGCGGGAGCGCGCCCAGACGGGCACCGAGGACCGGCCAGAGTCCCGAGTCGTCACCGGCCTGGGCGTAGGCGATGAACAATCCACCGAACGCCGCGCCGACGACGACGGCGAGGAGGATCGTGTCGGCGTCGATCGGCTGCCCGCGCATCCCGAGCATCCCACCGATCAGGCCGACCGAGGCGATCGCCGCGACGATGCCGATCGCAGCGGCCGGCCCCGGTCGCTCGCCGAGCAGCACGCCGACGAGCACGGGGAAGGCCGCCGCGACCACGCCGGTGACGGGGGCGACCACCGTCATGTTCCCGCGCGAGAGCGCGGCGTACAGGCCCAGCACGCCGGCGCTGCCGCACAACCCGGCGACGGCCCCGGCGCCGATCGCCTGCGGGGTGATCGGCGCCGACTCGACGAAGGGCACCGTCAGCCCGAAGATGACCGCGATGGCCAGCTCGGCCGACAGCGCGATCGAGATCGGCGCATGGGTCCGGCTGTGGCGACCGCCGTAGTAGTCGCTCACGCCATACATCAGCGCCGACCCGAGCGCGAAGACGATCGCCACCGCACGTGTGTACCACCGCCTGCGACTCCCGACCGACACGGATTCGCAACACCGTGGCCGGGAACCGGCCGACGCCGGGGTGCCGTCCAACAGGACATGCAGCGCAACACGAACACCACGCTCCGCCGCACGGCAGCGATGGCGGCGGTCTCGGCGATCGTCCTCGCCGGCTGCGGCGGAGGCTCCGACGACGACATCGCCGACCGCGAGACGACCGACGCGGCGGCCGATTCCGGCACCGATCGTGGGCGAGCGGGTGATCTCGAGATCGAATACTCCGACCGCACCGACGAACCGGCCGAACAGCCCGTGGGCGAACCGGCCGACGAACCGGGAGCGCGCGACGAGCCGGCGGCGGACGACGCCGGCGGGAGCGCCTTCGATGCGGAGTCCATCGAGCGGGCCGCCCGGACGACCGCCGACGGCGGCCTCTTCGACGAACCGGACCAGCCGGAGGCGACGCCCCCGGCCCGCGACGAGGACAACGTGTTCGCCCACTACGGGTACCGGGACTTCGTCGAGACCCGCGACGATCCGCTGTCGACGTTCGCGCTCGACGTCGACACCGGGTCGTACACGGTCGGACGGCGATGGTTGGACGAGGGACGGCTGCCACCGATCGAGTCGGTGAGGCCGGAGGAGTACGTCAACGCCTTCCGCTACGACTACGACGAGCCGAGGTCCGGCCTCGAGCTCAGCGTCGACGGCGGCCCGTCACCGTTCGACGACGACAACCACCTGGTGCGCATCGGCGTGCAGGGGGAGGTCGTCGCCGACGACGAGCGCGGCCCGGCCGCGCTCACGTTCGTCGTCGACACCTCCGGCTCGATGGACCGGGACGACCGGCTCGAGCTCGTCAAGGACTCGCTCGCGATCCTCCTCGACGAGCTCGACGACGATGACACCGTGGCGATCGTCACCTACGACGACGCCTCGGGCGTCGTGCTCCACCCGACCCCGTCGAGCGACCGCGACGTGATCATCGATGCGATCGACCACCTCCGCCCGGGCGGATCGACCAACCTCGAGGCGGGTCTGCGCACCGGCTACGACCTCGCCCGGGAAGCGTTCCGAGACGACGGCATCAACCGGTTGGTGCTCGCATCGGACGGCGTCGCCAACGTCGGCACGACCGACCCCGACGATCTCGCGCGCATGATCCGCGACGACGCCGACCGGGGGATCGACCTCGTGACCGTCGGCTTCGGCATGGGCAACTTCAACGACGTGACGATGGAGCAGCTCGCCGATCAGGGCGACGGCTTCTACGCCTACGTCGACACCGACGACGAGGCAGAGCGCCTCTTCGAGGACGAGCTCACCGCGACGCTGCTGACCATCGCCGAGGACGCCAAGATCCAGGTCGAGTTCGATCCGGAGGTCGTCGAGGAGTACCGCCTGATCGGCTTCGAGAACCGAGGCGTGCGAGACCGCGACTTCCGCAACGACGACGTCGACGCCGGCGAGCTCGGCGCCGGTCATCAGGTGACGGCGATCTACGAGATCGAGCTCGAGCGGGGTGTCGACCCGTCCGATCGGCGCGAGATCGGCGAGGTGTTCCTCCGCTGGCAGGATCCCACCGACGGCGAGGTCGTCGAGATCGACGAGGACATCGACCTCCGCGACATCGAGCCCGTGTGGAGCGCGACGACGGCCGACTTCCAGCTCGCGACGGTCGTGGCGACCTACGCCGAGCTGATGCGCGACAACCCACACGCCGTCCGGGTCGACATCGACGATCTCGCCCACGAGGCCGACCGTCTGGCCGACGAGATCGGCGATCGCGACGTCGACGAGCTCGCCGACCTGATCGAACGAGCCGCCGACCTGTACTGACCGGCCGATCGGACCGGCAAGGATCGGGAAGCCGTCACGCGGGGCTCGGCTCAGAGGGCCGGTCCCAGCCGAGCGCCTGGTCGGCGGACAGGATGCCGGGTCCGGTGGCGACGAGCGTGAGCGACGCGACGAGCAGCGCCAGGTCGAGCTCGGCACCACCCTCGGCGATCAGGCCGTTCTCGGCGCGTACGAACAGGATCGACCCGACCATCAGCGCCGCCAGCGCGGCCGCTGCGACGCGTGTGCCGAGCCCGATGATCAGCGCCGCACCGGCGACGATCTCGAGCACCGCCGTGAACGGTGCGGTCAGACCGGGCACCGGGACGCCCCATCCGTCGAAGGCACCCTCGACGTTGGAGATCCCGGTGTCGAACTTGTCGATCCCGTGCCAGAGGAAGATGATGCCGACCGTGACACGGACGGCGAGCGGAGCGATCGGGCGGAGCCGATCGAGGGTTCGGGTGATGTTGCGCATGACGCTCCTGACGGGTTGGGGGGAAGAGGGCGCTGCCCGGGGTTGCGATGGGAACACCGCGCACCGTGACCGGAATTCCACGCAACGCGCGGGCTCTCCCACACTGTGACCCGGCAGCGGTCCGGCAGCGATCCGGCGGCCGCGGCGCAGCCCGCCGGCGGTCAGCCGTCGAGCACTCGAGCGGTCTGCGCCGCGATCTCCGCCTCTTCGTCGGTCGCGACCACCAGGACGGCGATCGGAGACATCGCCGTCGAGACGACGGCCTCCCTGGCGACGCACGCCGCGTTGGCGGCGGGATCGAGCTCGATCCCGAGCCCGCCGAGATCGGCGACCGAGCGGCTGCGCACGAGCGGGCTGTGCTCGCCGATGCCACCGGTGAACACGATCGCATCGCACCGCCCCAGCACCGCGAGATAGGCCCCGACGTACTTCCTGATCCGATGGCAGAACACCGAGAACGCCAGCTGAGCACGTTCGTCGCCGGCGGTGGCGCGCTCGGTGACCTCGCGCATGTCCGACGTACCGCACAGACCCAACAGTCCCGACCCCCGGTTCAGGTCGCCGAGCACGTCTGCGATCGGCCGGCCGGCCGCATCGGCGACGTGGCGGAGCACCGCCGGATCGACGTCGCCCGACCGCGTGCCCATCACCAGACCCTCGAGCGGGGACAGCCCCATCGAGGTCTCGACCGACCGGCCCCTGCGGATCGCCGCCATCGACGCGCCGTTGCCGAGGTGCGCGGTGATCAGGTCGAGCTCGGCGAGGGGCCGACCCAACACCTCGGCGGCACGGCGCGCGACGTAGGCATGCGACGTCCCGTGGAAGCCGTATCGGCGGACGCCGTGGTCGGCGTACCACGAGTGCGGGACGGCGTACCGGTAGGCGGTGTCCGGGATCGTGCGGTGGAACGCGGTGTCGAACACGGCGACCTGCGCGACGTCGGGCCAGTGCGCACGCGCCGTCTCGATGCCGAGCAGGTTGGCCGGGTTGTGCAGCGGCGCGAGCGGGATGAGCGACCGCAGCACGTCGATGACGTCGTCGTCGATGACCGTCGGCTCGGTGAACGCCTCGCCGCCGTGCACGACCCGGTGGCCGACGGCATCGACGACCGCACCGTCGCCGGCGAGCTCGTCGGCGATCCGTCGCAGCGCGAGCTCGTGGTCGGCGACCTCTTCGACGATGCCGCCGGCGAGGCGTTCGCCCGTCTCGGCATCGATGAGCTGGTACTTGACCGACGAGCTCCCCGAGTTGAGCACGAGCACCTGCAACAGGTGCCGCCGGCCTGGATCGCGGTGATCGCCACCGTGTTGACGATGTCGGGGATGAGGGCGCCGCGGGAGAGGTCGTTCACCGGCTTGT
>CBFCWS010000234.1:0-5722 GCA_965601765.1 uncultured Ilumatobacter sp.
CCTGATGAGCCAGACCGAGCTCGAAGAGGGCGGCTACTACCAGGGCGAGTTCTACCTGATGTTGCTCGTCAGCGTGCTCGGCATGGTGATGATGGCGTCGGCGCGCGACCTGGTCTCGATCTTCGTCGCACTCGAGCTGCTCTCGATCCCCGCCTACATGATGGCGGCCTGGAACAAGCGCGACACGAAGTCGAACGAGGCCGGCGTCAAGTACTACCTGCTCGGTGTCTTCGCGTCCGGGGTGCTGCTGTACGGGATGAGCTACCTGTACGGCACGACGGGTTCGACGAAGCTGACCGAGATCGGTGAGGCGTTCGCCTCCGCCGATGCCGGCGCCGGCATCATCGCGATGCAGGTCATCGCCGTCGCGTTCATCATCGTGGGCTTCGGGTTCAAGGTGTCGGCGGTGCCGTTCCACACCTGGGCGCCCGACACCTACGAGGGCGCACCCACCCCGGTGACCGCCTTCCTGTCGGTCGCATCGAAGGCGGCCGGCTTCGTCGGCCTGGTGTCGATGCTCTTCATCGGCCTGTTCGCGGCCGACGGCGTGTACGAGCCGTTCATCTTCGTGCTCGCCGCGCTGACGATGACGATCGGCAACGTGCTCGCACTGCGCCAGACCAACATCGTCCGCCTGCTCGCCTACTCGTCGGTGAGCCAGGGCGGGTTCATCCTGATGCCGCTCGCCGTGATCGCCTCGGGCGATGCGGCCGAGTCGGCGCTCAAGGCGGTCGTGATCTACCTCCTGATCTACGCCTTCTCGAACCTGGGGGCGTTCGCCGTGGTGATCGCCGTCAGCCGCAAGACCCGCAGCGGTGAGATCTCCTCGTTCGGCGGGTTGATGCAGTACGCGCCCGGCCAGGCGATGCTGATGACGATCTTCCTCGCATCGCTGACCGGCATCCCGCCGCTGGGCATCTGGATCGCGAAGTTCACGGCGTTCCGGGCGCTGCTCGATGCAGGTGACAACATCGCCTACATGCTCGCCGTCATCGCAGCGGTCAACACGGTCATCTCGGCGGCGTACTACATGAAGGTCCTCCGCGAGATGTGGATGAAGCCGGTGCCCGACGGCGACATGACGCCGATCCGCACCCCGCAGCCGATCTCGGTCGCGCTCGCGATCTGCGCGTTGGGGACCATCGTGCTCGGTCTGGTTCCGGGCCTCGTGTTGCGCTTCGCCGACCTGCAGGACCTCACCGGCGCCTTCGGTGGCTAGTGCCGTGGCCGTGCAGGCTCGTGGTGTCGACGTCGAGTCGGGTTCGTCGCTCGCACGTCGCCACGACGAAGGGCTGACCTTGCCCCGACCCGAGGAGGCGCAACGCAGCGAGCAGCGGGGCCGGCCGCCGAGACCTTGATGGTCGGGCGCACGATGCGCCGCTCGCTCGAGCATCCCGTCCGGGACGACCCGCGAACACCTCGCCGTTACGCTGGGGGAGTGGTTCCGTTCGCGGCGTTCATGGCCGAGGCGCTCTACGGGCCCGAGGGGTTCTACTCGACCGGTGGGTCGGCCGGTCGTCGTGGCGACTTCATCACCTCGGTCGAGGTGGGTCCGCTGTTCGGTGCGGTGGTGGCGCGATTCCTCGACGCCGAGTGGGACCGCCTCGGTCGGCCCGATCCGTTCACGGTGGTCGACGCCGGTGCGGGACGTGGCACGCTCGCCCGTGCCGTCGCCACCGCCGCACCGGCGTGTGCCGCTGCGATGCGCTTCGTGGCCGTCGAGGTCTCCGCGTCGCAGCGGGCGTCGCACCCCGGCGGGATCGAGTCGCGCGACCGCATGCCCGACTCCCCGTTCGTCGGTGTCGTCGTCGCGAACGAGCTCCTCGACAACCTGCCGTTCCGTCTCGCGGTCCACGACGGCGCATGGCGCGAGGCGTTCGTGGCCGAGCTCCCCGACGGCCGCATCGTGGAACGGCTCGGTGCGCCGCTCGACCCCGTTCCCGAGGTGTTGCCGCCCGGCAGGCTCGGTGCTCGGGCGCCGCTCGTCGACGCCGCCCGCGACTGGGTCGAGTCCGCCCGTCGACTCGTCGACGCCGGCACCGTCGTCGCGTTCGACTACAGCGTCGTGCTCACGGCCGAGCTCACGGTGCGACCGTGGCGCGACTGGCTGCGCACCTACCGTGGCCACGAGCGCGGCGGTCACTACCTCGCCGACCCGGGCAGGCAGGACATCACCATCGAGGTGCCGGTCGACCAGCTCCCCGAGTCCGACGCGGCCCGGACCCAGGCGCAGTGGCTCCGGTTGCACGGCATCGACGAGCTCGTCGAGGAGGGTCGCAGGTACTGGGACGAACACGCCGCCCGCCCGGACGTGACCGCGATGCGGATGCGCAGCCGGGTGAGCGAGGCCGAGGCGCTGCTCGATCCGGCGGGTCTCGGTGGCTTCACCGTGCTCGAGTGGCGTTCGTGATCCCGGCGCAGCGCGACGCGAGGGGACGCGATCAGATGGAGCGCACCGCGTCGACGGCTCGCGCCGTCGCACCCACGTAGCCGCCGCCGAACTTGATCGCGTGGACCATCAGGGGAGCGAGCTGGTGGAGCGGCACGCGGTCGATCCATCCCGCTGCGAGCGGGTGCTCGTCGTCGTACGCGGCGAACACGTCGCGGCCGAAACCGCCGAAGAGCTGCATCATCGCGAGTTCGAACTCGCGATGTCCGCCGTGCGCGGCGGGGTCGATCAGCCACGAACGCCCGGCGGTGTCGACGACCCGGTTCCCCGCCCACAGATCGCCGTGCAGCCGAGCCGGCTGCTCCGGTGGCCCACCGATCTCCTCGAGGCGCGCGGCGATCTCCTCGATCCGGTCGAGCACCGGTGAGGGGAGCGCGCCCTCGTCGGCCGCGAGCCGGATCAGCGGGCGGAGTCGTCGTTCCGCGAAGAACTCCACCCAGGTGTCGCACGGGTCGTTCGGCAGCGAGCGGCTCCCCGTCGGCCGCCGGTCGGCCCGGCCGGACGACGGCGCTCCGGCTCGATGGAGGCGGGCCAGTCGGCGCCCGAGGTCGGCGTCGTCGCCGCGCGGGCCGGCGCCGACGTCGATCCATTCGAGCGCGAGGTACGGTCCGTCGGGGTCGTCGCCGTACGACAGCACCCGCGGCACGTCGACGGCACCGGCGTCCCGCAGCCACTCGAGTCCGACCGCCTCGGTCGTGAAGAACGACGGTGGCGGGCGACGGTGCGTCTTCGCGAAGACGTGGCGACCCGACGCGAGGGTCACCCGGAACGCGTCGGCGACGTCGCCGCCGGAGAGCCGGGCCGTGCCGACGACCTCGTCGGCGAGCGCATCGGCCAGCCGCTCGAGCCAGATCGGTGTGTGGTCGGGCATGCGCACCAGCATCCCCGATCGTCCGTCGCTCGGCGAATCACGCGATTTCGGGACTGCCGGCGCGCGAGCACGCGCGCGTACAGTGTCGTCATGAACCAGGGGAACCAGCCCGAGACGATCGATGCGTTGCTCGCCGAGCATCGCACGTTCCCACCGCCGGCGGACTTCACCGCCGAGGCGCTCGCGTCGGACCGGTCGATGTACGACGAGGCGGCGTCCGACGACGTCGCCTTCTGGGAACGCCAGGCGCGCGAACTGGTCGAATGGTCGCGCCCCTGGGACACCGCACGCGAGTGGGAGCTGCCGTACGCGAAGTGGTTCGTCGGCGGACAGCTCAACGTCGCTGCGAACTGTCTCGACCGCCACGTCGAGGCGGGACTCGGCGACCGGGTCGCGATCCACTGGGAGGGTGAACCGGGCGACACCCGGACGATCACCTATGCCGAGTTGCTCGACGAGGTGTGCAGGTTCGCGAACGCGCTCACCGGGCTCGGCATCGAGAAGGGCGACCGCGTCAACATCTACCTGCCGATGGTGCCCGAAGCGGCGGTCGCGATGCTCGCCTGCGCCCGCATCGGCGCGCCGCACAGCGTCGTCTTCGGCGGGTTCTCCTCGCAGTCGCTGGCCGATCGCATCGACGACGCCGAGGCCAAGGCGTTGATCACCGCCGACGGCGGGTATCGCCGCGGCGAGGTGTTCCCGCTCAAGCCGGCCGCCGACGAGGCGGTCGAGGCCACCTCGACGATCGAGCACGTCGTCGTGGTCAAGCGCGGCGGCAACGACGTCGAGATGGTCGAGGGCCGCGACCACTGGTACCACGACCTCGTGGACGCCGCGTCCAGCGATGCGCCTGCCGTGCCGATGGACGCCGAGGACCTGCTCTTCCTGTTGTACACGTCGGGGACCACGGGCAAGCCGAAGGGCATCATGCACACGATGGGTGGGTACATCACCCATGCGACGTTCACGCACCGGTACGTGTTCGATCTGCACCCGGACACCGACGTGTTCTGGTGCACCGCCGACGTCGGTTGGATCACCGGGCACAGCTACATCGTGTACGGCCCGCTGTCGAACGGCTGCACCCAGGTGATGTACGAGGGCGTCCCCAACTATCCGGGCAACGACCGGTTCTGGGACATCGTCGAGCGGTACGGCGTCACCAAGTTCTACACGGCGCCGACGGCGATCCGCACGTTCATGAAGTGGGGGGCCGAGGAGCCTGCCAAGCACGACCTGTCGTCGCTCCAGCTGCTCGGGACCGTCGGTGAACCGATCAACCCCGAGGCGTGGATGTGGTACCACGAGCACATCGGCGGCGGGCGCTGCCCGATCGTCGACACCTGGTGGCAGACCGAGACCGGTGGGATCATGATCAGCCCCCTGCCGGGCGTGACCACGACCAAGCCCGGTTCGGCGACGTTCCCGCTGCCCGGCATCAGCGCCGAGGTGATCGACGACGACGCCAACCTCGTCACCGAGGGGGGTGGCTACCTGACCCTGACGCGCCCGTGGCCCGGCATGTTGCGAGGGATCTGGGGCGACCCGCGGCGGTTCGTCGACACGTACTGGTCGCGCTTCGACGGCCGCTACTTCGCAGGCGACGGCGCGAAGCTCGACGAGGACGGCTACCTGTGGCTGCTCGGGCGGGTCGACGACGTCATGAACGTGTCCGGGCACCGGATCTCCACGGCCGAGGTCGAGTCGGCGCTGGTCTCCCACCCGGCGGTCGCCGAGGCCGCCGTGGTCGGTGCCAACGACCCGACGACCGGCCAGGCGGTGTTCGCCTACGTCATCTTGATGGGCGGAGCGGAGGCCGACGCCGAGGAGCTGCGGGCCCATGTCGGCGCGGAGATCGGGGCGATCGCCAAGCCCAAGGCGGTGTTCATCACGCCCGACCTCCCCAAGACGCGATCGGGCAAGATCATGAGGCGCCTGCTCCGCGACGTCGCCGAGGGCCGGAACCTCGGCGACACCACGACCCTCGCCGACTCCTCCGTCGTCGACGAGCTCCAACGTCGCGCCGCCGCCGCCGACTGACGCAAGTCCAACGCTGCCGCAGCCAACTCTGTGGCAGTGATCACGCACACCGGCGTCAGCATCGCTGCCACAGACTGCCTGCCCCGTTTCTGCGGCAGCAGTTACGCGTGCCAACGTCGGATGTGCTGCCACGAAGTGAGGGACGTGGCCGATCCGGCTCGGCCGGTCGGCGATCGCGTCGCGATGTGGAGGTGGGCGAGTGCCGAAGTGGAGCGGAGGCGGCGAGCTCGGAGGCGCAGCGGGTCATCTTGTTTGGTCGAGTGCGACCGCAGTGGCTGGGAGGCGAGGAGCGCAGCGGAGCGAAGCACCGCAGCTCGGGAGGGCCGGAGCCGGTGGCTCGGCCACGTGCGGAGCACCCGACG
>CBFCWS010000235.1:0-5712 GCA_965601765.1 uncultured Ilumatobacter sp.
GTCGTCCCCACCGGACCGCCCACGGCGACGCCCAAGTCCTACCGGGCCCCGATCAACGGCCGCTTCGACTGGGACTGGATCGGCCTCGGCTGGATCCACCCCGACGAGCAGCAACGCCGTCGCGACCGACTCCGACGACGAGCACCACACCGGGACGACCGACGCAACGACCACGGACGCGCCGCCTGACGCGCCGGCTCAGCGGGCGGTCCAACCGCCGTCGACCAGCAGGGAGTGACCGGTGATGTACGAGCCGGCGTCGCTCGCGAGCAGGAGCAGGGCGCCGTCGAGCTCGGCCTCGGTCCCCATGCGGGGCAGTGCGGAGTACGTGGCGATGTAGCGCTCGGAGGACTCGTCACCCTGCATGTTCTCGGTCAGCTCCGACGGGAAGTAGCCCGGGCACAGGGCGTTGACGCGGACCCCCCGGCGGCCGAGCTGGAGGGCCAGCTCGCGGGTGAGGTTGACCACGGCGCCCTTGCTCGCGCAGTACCCCGACTGCTTGACCGGCGCGGCGCCGACGTGGCCGAACATCGACGCGACGTTGACGATGCTGCCGCTCCCCCGCTCGGTCATCCCGGGCACCACGAGCTTGGCCAGGTGCCACACCGCCGTCGTGTTGATCTCGACGACCCGCTCGAACTCCTCGAGCGACTCGTGCTCGATGCCCCCGGTGCTCGCGACCCCGGCGTTGTTGACGAGCACGTCGATGCGGCCGTGTCGATCGAGGACGTCGCCGATCATGCGCTCGCGATCCGCGGCGACGGCCACGTCGGCCGCGACCGCGACCGCACCGGGCAGCTCCTCGACGAGCGCCGCGAGGCGATCGGCGCGTCGAGCGGTCACGACGACGTCGGCGCCGACGGCGTGGCACACCCGGGCGAAGCGCGCCCCGAGACCCGACGAGGCGCCGGTGACGACGACCACCCGGTCGTCGAGTCGGAACGGCTGGAGCGGGTCGAGGGCAGGCATGTCCGCAGTGTGCCAGTCGACGCGGTCGCGGCGCGAGGTGCGGCGGTCAGCGCCGGATGCGGACCGACAGGCAGGTGACGCAGCCCTCGAGCTTCTCGAACTCGGTCAGCTCGACCGGCACCGGCCGGTAGCCCATCTCGGCGAACATCCCGGCCGTGCGGGGCGCGGTCGCCGACATCAGCAGCCGGTCGCCGCCCAGCAGGACGACGTGGGCGCCGTCGGGCTCGGGGACCGCGACGAGCTCGGGGAACGCCGACGGGTCGTCGACCACCGGCTCGTAGCCGATCACCCGACCGTCGGGCAGTGCGGTGACCGCGCTCTTGAGGTGGAGCACCCGGCGGACCGGCACGGGCCGCACGGTCCAGCCCCGAGGGGCGAGGGTCACGGCGAGCTCGGCGACCGCCGGGGCCGACGTGCGCGCTCCGACGCCGACGTAGACGTCACGGCCCACCTTGAGGACGTCCCCGCCGTCGAGCGTGCCGGTCGACAGCCGGACGACCTCGAGGTCGTGACCGGCGAGCGCATCCGGGATCGCCGCGGTCTCGTCGGCCCGCTCGGGGGCACCCGGCCGCGTGACGACGGCGAGGTCGTCGAAGATCACCACGGTGTCCTCCACGAACACGGCGTCCGGGCACTCGTCGATCGGTGCGACCTCACTCGTGATCCAACCGTGCTCGTGCAGCACGTCGCGGTGACGCTCCCACTGCCTCACTGCGAGATCGACGTCGACCGGTCGGCGCTCGACGTGGGTGACCAACCCGTCGGCGAGTCGGGGACCGGGACGTCGGACGAGCGCATGCATCAGGCGTCGACGCTACTGCTGGGGTGCGCGCTCTGGATCAGGCGGGGGTCGCGACCGGCCAAGCGGTACGTTCGCGCGTCGTGGCCGCGCTGGAACGCCGTGGATGGGTTGCCGAGCAGAGCGAAGCTCGCGTGCAGGCGATCGCCGAGGCGACGGCCGAGGCATCGATCGAGCGCAACGACCGTCGGGTGCACGAGCTCGTGGCGCGCAACGCCGCCATCCACGACCGTGAGTGCATCAACCTCGACCCCGCCGCCAACACGATGAACCCGCGCGCCGAGGCGCTGTTGTCGTCGGGGCTCGGGTCGCGACCTTCGCTCGGCTACCCGGGCGACAAGTACGAGATGGGATTGGAGGCGATCGAGGAGATCGAGGTGCTCGCGGCCGAACTCGCCGCCGAGGTCTTCCGTGCGCCCTTCGTCGAGGTGCGGTGCGGTTCCGGTGCCCTCGCGAACCTGTACGCGTTCATGGCGGTCTGCCGCCCGGGCGACACGATCGTCGCTCCCCCGGCGACGATCGGCGGTCACGTCACCCACCACCGCGACGGGGCGGCCGGCCGGTACGGGGTGCACACGTCGCCGGCGCCGATCGACGAGCGGCGGTACACCGTCGACGTCGATGCGGTCGCCGCGCTCGCCCGAGACCGGCGGCCGCGCATGATCACGATCGGCGGCAGCCTCAACCTGACGCACCACCCCGTCGCCGAGTTGCGGGAGATCGCCGACGACGTCGGGGCCGTGCTGATGTTCGACGCGGCCCACCTGTCCGGGTTGATCGCCGGCGGAGCGTGGCCGAACCCGCTCGACGCAGGAGCCCACGTGATGACGATGAGCACCTACAAGAGCCTCGCGGGTCCGCCGGCCGGCGTGCTCTGCACCGTCGACGCCGGCATCGCCGAGCGCGTCGACGCGATCGCGTTCCCCGGTCTGACCGCCAACTTCGACGCCGCCAACACCGCCGCGCTCGCCGTCACGCTGCTCGACTGGCAGGCGCTCGGGGCCGCGTACGCCGCGACGATGGTCGCCACGGCCCGCCGGCTCGCCGACGAGCTCACGGCCCGGGGGGTCCCCGTGTGGCGGTGCGGCGATGGTTCCGCAACCGCCTCCCACGCCTTCGCGATCGACACCGGTGCCTCGGCCGGCGGCGGCGGTCACGCCGCAGCGCGACGACTCCGTGCGGCGAACCTGCTGACCTCCGCGATCGGGCTCCCCCACGATCCGGCGGCCGGCGTGCGGATCGGGGTGAACGAGGCGGTGCGGTGGGGACTCGACCCCGACGGGTGCCCGCGTCTCGCCGATCTGTTCGCGGCCGGGTTGGCCGGTGACGACCCCGGGACCGTGGGGCGCGACGTGACCGGTCTGCGATCGAGCTGGGACGAGGTCAGGTTCTGCCGCTGACGGCTCCGGCTCAGACGGCCAGGTCGGCGGCGATCGACCGGACCGCCGCCTCGACGCCGCGCTGACCGCTGGCGCCGAGGGCGAGCAGCGCGGCCTCGACGGCTCCGAGCACGCCGAGCAGCATCGGCGCGTTGACGTGGCCCATGTGACCGATCCGGAACGACGTACCGGGTTCGCGACCGAGACCGATCCCGAGCGTGACACCCATCTCGTCGCGGGTGACCCGTCGGATCTCCTCGGCGTCGATCCCGTCGCAGAGGATCGACGTGACGCTCGCCGCCCGCTCGTCGGGGGCACCGACGGCGAGCGCCAACCCGTCCCAGGCGTCGACAGCAGCGTGCACCGCGCCCGCGAGGACGCGATGACGGTCGATCCGCTCGTCGAGCCCCTCCTCGTCGATCATGCGCAGCGATTCCCGGATGGCGTAGAGGTGGCTCACCGGCGGCGTCCCGCAGTAGCGGAGGTAGTGCGGACCCTCCTCGGTGCGAGCCGTCCAGTCCCAGTACCGCGTGCGCAGGTCCGCCGTCCGGTGCGCCGCGAGGGCCCTCGGCCCCGCCCAGACGAACCCCAACCCGGGTGGCGCCATCAGACCCTTCTGCGAGGCCGCGATCGTGACGTCGACGCCCCAGGCGTCCATCTCGAAGGGCTCGCAGGCGAGCGAGGCGATCGCATCGACCATGAACAGCGCCGGGTGGCCGGCGGCGTCGATCGCAGCGCGGAACGCGGCGACGTCGTTGCGGGCCGACGACCCGGTGTCGACGTGGACGAGCAGCACGGCGCGGATCTCGTGCTCGCCGTCGGCGGCGAGCCGCTCGGCCAGCCGGTCGGGGTCGTCGGCGCACCCCGGCGGTGCGTCGATCTGCTCGACCCGGACGCCGTTGAAGCTCGCCATCTCGCCCCACACCCGACCGAAGGTGCCGCAGTTGAGGACGACGATCTTGTCGCCGCGGCTCAAGGTGTTGGAGAGGGCCATCTCCCACGGGCCGTGGCCGTTGGAGATGGCGACGAACGGTCGGGCGGCGCTGCGGGCGAGGCGTCGGAGACCGTCGAAGACCTCGTCGGTGACCTCGAGGAGCTCGCCGTCGTAGATGTCGGGCATCGGCCGGTGCATCGCCCGCAGCACACGCTCGGGCACGACGGTGGGTCCGGGGATCGCCACGATCTCGGGGCCGGCGGCGAGGCGAGTGGGCATGTGCGGAGTCTGTCAGCTCCCTGGCCGCACACGGCCGGTCCGGCGGCACGGTTGCGCAGTACCCTGGCGGGATGGAGATCGATCGTGGTGCACGTGTGTACGTCGCCGGCCATCGTGGTCTCGTCGGGTCGGCGCTGCTGCGCAAGCTCGACGACGAGGGCTTCACGAACCTGCTGACCGCAACCCGTGAAGAGCTCGATCTGCGCGACCAGTCGGAGGTGTCGCACTGGTTCAAGGCGAACCGGCCCGAGTACGTCTTCCTGGTCGCCGGCACCGTGGGCGGCATCCTGGCCAACAGCACGCGGCCGGCGGAGTTCATCTACGACAACATGATGATCCACGGGACCGTCGTCCACGCCGCCCACGAGTTCCGCGCGACGAAGCTGCTGTACCTCGGTTCGTCGTGCATCTACCCCCGCCACGCCGAGCAGCCGATCACCGAGGACCAGTTGCTCACCGGTCCGCTCGAGGCCACCAACGAGTGGTACGCGATCGCCAAGATCGCCGGCATCAAGCTCTGCGAGGCGTACCGCCGGCAGTACGGGAGCGACTTCATCTCGGCGATGCCCACCAACCTGTACGGGCCGGGCGACAACTTCGACCTCACGTCGTCCCACGTGCTGCCGGCGCTGATGCGCAAGTTCCACGAGTCGCGTGACGACGACGACCCGGTCGTCGAGATCTGGGGGACGGGTTCGCCGCTGCGCGAGTTCCTCCACGTCGACGATCTCGCCGACGCCTGCCTGTTCCTGATGGAGCACTACTCGGCCGACGAGCACATCAACGTCGGCGCCGGTGTCGACCTGTCGATCCGCGAGCTGGCCGAGAAGCTGCGCGACCTGATCAACCCCCGTGCCCGGCTGGTGTTCGACACGTCCAAGCCCGACGGCACGCCACGCAAGATGCTCGACGTCTCGCGGCTGACCGATCTCGGGTGGGCGCCGTCGTACGACCTCGACAGCGGCATCCGCCAGACCTACGAATGGTTCCTCGCCCAGGAGTCCGCCGACCGCGAGCTCCGAGGCATCGGCGCCACCGAACCCGTCTGAGCGCTGCCGTGCTGAAGTCGCTGGGCGCGACGATCGCGCAGGTGACGCAGCGGATCCGTCCGGGCGAGACGACCGGCGTCGACGGGCGCCACGATCGGGCGGCCCGCATCGCGCTGCGCTCCGAACGGCGGCGGCGCATGCGGACCCTGCTCGTGATGGCGGCCGTCTTCGTCGTGATGGTCGGCCTCTTCAGCGCGTTGTTCCACGAGCTGATGGCGCGTGAGGGCCGCTCGTTCTCGTGGCCCACGAGCGTCTACTGGACGCTGACGACGATGACGACGCTCGGCTTCGGCGACATCACGT
>CBFCWS010000236.1:0-5667 GCA_965601765.1 uncultured Ilumatobacter sp.
CGCCCAACCTCCACGCACGGGTGTCGCACCTTCCCACCGATCGGGTCGTGCTCACCATCGGCAACGACCGGCACCTCGAGGCGCTGCGCGGCTGGAACGGGCGGGTCATCGTCAAGCTGCCGAGTGCGATGCGCCGGTACGGAGGCGACATGGGTCTCGTCGGGCGCGCCCAGCGGAGCGGGCTGCGCACGGTCGGCGTCGCGATCCACCCGCCGATCGCCGGCGACGACGACGAGCACGTCGCACAGATCACCAGGCTGCTCCCCGGCATCGACCCGTCGCTCGACGTGTGGGTCAGCCACCTCGCGCCGACCACCTACGAGCAGCTCCCGACGACGCACCGGTTCCGGCTCCGGCTCGGCACGTACCTGTGGCTGGGCGACCGGGAGGCGATCCACCTCGGCGCCGACGTGCTCGAGCGTCGCACCGTTCGAGCCGGCGACGCGGCGGGGTACCGCCAGCAAGTCGTCGAGCACGACGGCCACCTCGTGATGATCGGGGCCGGGTCGGCCAACGGCGTGACGACCCTCGGCGACGGCCGCAGCCCGTTCCACTTCGAGCGTCGGCGTCTCGACCTGCTCGAAGCGCCCCACATGCACACCTCGATGGCGGTCGTCGCCGACGGCGACCCGTGTCCGGGGATCGGCGACTGGGTCGACGTGCAACGACCGCTGACGATGACCGCCGTCGACGAGTTGCACTGGGTCTGACCGGGTCTGGTCGTATGGACTTCGCCGCCCGACGCCCGGGCCCCGACGTCACCCGGGCACTCGCGATGGCCGGCGTCGTCGTCATGAACTACGTCGGCTACTCGCTCCTGCGCGGCGCCGAACGCGGGAGTGGAGCGCTCGACCGGTTGTTCGATCCCTGGACCGGGCCGCTGTCGACACGTTTCGCGGCGACGTTCGTGGTCACGGCGGGGATCGGTGTCGCGCTGATGGCGGATCGGGCGGGGCCCGAGCGCAGGTCGGAGATCTCGTGGCGACTCGCCAGCCGCGGCCTCGTGCTCTACAGCGGTGGGTTGCTCTTCGACTTCGTGTGGCCGGGCACGATCCTTCCCTTCTACGGCGCGATGTTCGTGCTCGCCGCCGCCTTCGTGTGGCTCAGGTCGGCGGCGATCGTGGCGATCGGGATCGCCGCCGCGCTCATCGGCTGGGCGGTTCGGTGGTGGCGCCTGGAGCGCGAGCTCGACGGCGTGTCGACCGCATGGTTGACCGACCCACCTGGCCGGAGCCCGCGCGGACTGGTGATCGACGTGATGGTGAACGGCACCCATCCCCTGCTCCCGTGGCTCGCGTTCTTCTGCGCCGGCATCGTCGCCGGGCGATACCTGTCCTCCCGCCACTGGGTGCCGGTCGTCGCCGGCACCGGCTTCGTGATGTACTTCGCGAGCGTCGTGGTCGGCGCCGCTGCACCGACCGGAGCCCGCGCCTCGATCCTGCTCAGCGACGTCTCCCGCGACCGCGGGCTGGTCTACGCGACCAGCGCGCTGGGCACCGCGCTCATCGCCGTGGCGCTGATCACGGCGATCGCCGACCGGTTCGAGGACTCGGCCGCGATCGACGCACTGCGTCGGGCCGGTCAGCTCTCGCTCACCGTGTACCTCGCCCATGCGCTGCTGTACAACCTGCTCGTCGACTGGCTCGAGATCGTCGCACCCGACACGCTGATCGTGTCGCTCGTCTTCGCCCTCGTGACGTGGGCCGCGATCTCCGCCCTCGCGGTCGCCTACCAGCGCCGCTACGGCGTCGGGCCCGCCGAGTGGGTCTACCGCCGCCTCACCGTCTGACCGCCGGCCCCTCCCGGACGAGCCACACCATCCATTCTGTGGAAGCGATCATGACGCCGGCGGACGCGATCGCTTCCGCAAAGATCCGGGGCTGACTCTCGGGCAGCGATCCTGACGCCGGTGCGCGGAATCGCTGCCACAGCGTCGACCGGGGGATCGGCAAGCCGGCGCCGCCCCGACCGCGGACGTCGCGGATCCGGCTCGAGGTGCGGGGCCGGATCTTCGTCACACGGTCAGTCGTCCATCCCGCGCGTCGATCGGCGCACCCCTCGGATCGCCACCGCACCGGCGCCGACCAGTGCCCCGCGGTCACCGAGCCGGACCTGCGTGACGCGTGCCGCCGGCCCCTGCCCGATCCGTGCGACCTCGTCGACCTCCTGCTGCGCGGCGTTGAAGAAGGTCGCTGCGAACCCGAGCGCGACGCTGCCGCCGATCACGACCACGTCGAGGTCGAGCGCCGCGCAGATCGCCCCCGCCGCGCGCCCGACGAGCGTCCCGGTCCGCCGCATGATGTCGTAGGTCGGCTCGCGCGGCGAGCGCCCGGTGATCGTCTCGATGGCGAGGCCCGACGCCTCGGCGTCGAGGCACCCGCGCGCGCCGCACCGGCAGCGACGGCCGCCGGGCTCGACGATGATGTGTCCGAAGTGGCCGGCGTTGCCCGTCGCCCCGTCGAGCAACTGACCGTCGAGCACGAGCCCGCCACCCACACCGCTCGACACCGTGATCGTGGCGAAGCTGGACACCCCTCGCGCGGCACCGAGCCAGCCCTCCGACAGCGCGAGGGCCTTCGCGTCGAGATCGCCGTAGACCGGGAGGCCGGTCAGATCCGCGAGGTGCTCCCGCAGCTCGAAGCGGCGCCACGAGTCGACGCCGACCGGCGACACGGTGACGCAGTTCCGGTCGATCGGGCCCTCGCACCCCACCCCGATCGCCTTGATCTCGCGGCCGTGCTGGTGGGCGCGCTCGAGCTGCTCGGTGACCACGGCGGCCACCGCCGAGAAGTGCGACTGCGGACCGACGTCGACCTCCGGTGTGACGCTCGATCGATCGATCAGCGAGCCGGTGGGCGTGACGATCCCGGCCTCGAACGCGGCTCCGTCGATGTCGACCGCGAGGACGGCGTCTCGATCGGAGTCGAACGCGGCCGCCATGTCAGACGCGCCGCGCGTCCTCGACGAGGTTGATCTGGTAGAGCACCTCGTCGAGCGCGTCGGCGGCGGTGATCGCCTCGAACCGCTGCGGCGTCTCGGGCGTGCAGCAGCTCGACACCGGCTGGAGCACGGTCCACGGGCGGGGGTGGCAGAACTGGACGACCGAGTAGCGCTCGCCTTCGTAGTCGGGCGACGCGACCACGCGGTGCCAACCGATCGGGATCACGCCGTTGGTCAGCCGCTCGAGCATGATGCCCGTGTTGACGATGACGGCGTCGTCCGGCGGGATCGCGTCCTCCCAGTCGTCGCCGACCTTCACCTGGAGGCCGGGCGCCGTCGCACGCGGGAGCGCCGTGATCAGGTTGATGTCGCCGTGCTCGCCGGCCCACACGTGGCCCTGGTCGCCCATGTCGCCCATCGGCGGGTACCGGATCGCCCTCGTCAGCGTGGGTCCGTCGGCCACCATCCCGTCGAAGAACGACTCGTGACAGCCGATCCCCTCCGCGATCACCCGGAGAAAGCGCCGCTGGAGGTCGGCGACCGCGTCGTGGAACCGGTAGAGCACCTCGCCGATCCCGGGGACCGCCGCGTCGGGCACGACCTGTTCGGGGTAGGCGGCGGGGAACTTCCGGCGGAGCGGATGACCGTCGGGGATCGGCGTCGCCCAGTTGAGCATCTCCTTCCAGTCGGGCAGGTCGCTCGACGCCGCGGTCTCGACGAGCAGGCCCGTGTACCCGGTCTGACCGTTGGCTCCGGGGACGACGAACTCCTGTTTGACGTCGGGCGGGAGCGAGAAGAACTCGGCGAGCATCCCGTACGCCGTGTCGAGCAGATCGTCCGACAGGTCGTGCCCGGTGTAGACGAACCCGGTCGCCAGGCTGCGGCGCACGCCGTCGACGACCGCTCGGCGCGCGGCACCCGACGAGCTCTCGAACCGGAGGAGGTCGACGTCGAGGATCTCGCTCATGGCCGCCACCCTAGGATGCGAACGTCGGGCAACGGGCCCCAGACGGGCCCCTCAACCGAGCACCTGGGCGGGCACGCCGTCGCCGGCGAAGATGCGCGGGGCGCCGCCCGTGTGGAGGAACACGACGTCGCCGCCGGTCCACCGTCCCCCCTCGGCGTTGCCCACCAGGCCGGCGAAGCCCTTGCCGCTGTACGTGCGATCGAGCACCCATCCGCCACGCCGCGCCGCCCAGCGGATCGCGGCGTCGCCGCTCGCGGTCGGGACCCCGTAGTCGTCGCCCATCCAGCGGGGGTCGATGACGACGTCGCCGCGCTCCACGAAGGCCGGGTCCTCGCCGACGAGCTCGAGCGTCGAACGGGTCAGCTCGTGGATGTCGGGCATGCCGGCGTTGACACCCTTCGCGACCCCGATCGCCACCACCTCGGGCACCGGCCTCCCGCGGGCCCGCATGATCGCACGCCCGGCCAGCAGCCCGGCGTGCGTGCCCCCCGACGACGATGCGTGGACGATCGCGGTCGGCGCGATGTCGAGCTCGTCGCACTGCTGCATCAGCTCGAAGAACGCCGACGCGTAGCCCACCGCTCCGACCGGCGTGGAGCCGCCGATCGGGATCGACGCCGGCGCCGAACCGTCGGCGTCGAGCACGTCGGTCAGCGCCTCACGCGCGATCTCCAGCTCGCCCCAGTGGGTCGCGGCCGCTCCGGTGAAGTGCAGGTGGGCGCCGAACAGCATCGACAGCAACACGTTCCCGGTCGGTCGCTTCGGCCGGTCGCCGCTGACGACCAGGTGGACCTCGAGACCGAGCAGCGCACCGGCCGCCGCGGTCATCCGGCAGTGGTTCGACTGGGCGGCGCCGACGGTGACGAGCGAGCGGGCACCGTTGGCGATCGCGTGGCCGCAGAGGAACTCGAGCTTGCGGGCCTTGTTGCCGCCGAGTCCGAGACCGGTGAGGTCGTCGCGCTTCATCCACAGCCGCGATCCGCCGGGGAGCTGCGGGCCGCGTTCGAGCGGCGTGGGCAGGGTGGCGAGACGAACGTGCGGGAGCTGACCGAACACTGCCCGCATGATATGCACCCTGGTGATGCGCACCGACTGGAACCCGCTCCTGCGCGGCGAGTTCGACAAGCCGTACTGGCGCGACCTCCAGCGGTTCGTCGCCGACGAGCGCCGCCGGCACACGGTGTACCCGCCGCACGACGACGTGTTCACCGCACTCCACCTGACCCCGTTCGCGGACACGCGGGTGGTCATCCTGGGCCAGGACCCCTACCACGGGCCGAGGCAGGCCCACGGCCTCGCCTTCTCGGTCCGGCGCGGCGTCGCCACCCCGCCGTCGCTCGCCAACATCCACCGCGAGCTCGCCGACGACGTCGGCGTCGCGGTCCCCGACCACGGCAACCTCGAGCGGTGGGCCCGGTCCGGTGTGCTGTTGTTGAACGCCTCCCTCACGGTTCGCGCCGGCCAGGCGGGATCGCATCAGGGGCGCGGCTGGGAGACCTTCACCGACGAGGTCATCACGACGGTGGCCGACCGGCACGAGCACGCCGTGTTCATCCTCTGGGGCAGCTCCGCGCGCCGCAAGCGAGCGATGATCCCATCCCGCCACACGGTGATCGAGTCGGCCCACCCGTCGCCGCTGTCGGCCCACCGGGGGTTCCTCGGGTCTCGACCGTTCAGCCGCACCAACGCCGCACTCCGCGCGCACGACCAGCCCGAGGTCGACTGGTCGCTCGGCTGACAGCAGGACATCTGGGGTCAGG
>CBFCWS010000237.1:0-5661 GCA_965601765.1 uncultured Ilumatobacter sp.
GGCTCGGCCCGGGGCGCATCCACCACTGCATGCGCTCGGTCGGTGCAGCCGAGCGCGCGCTCGAGCTGATGGTCAAGCGCGGGATCACCCGCGAGGCGTTCGGCAAGCGGATCGCCAACCTCGGCAAGAACCCCGAGGTGATCGCGCAGGCCCGCATCGAGATCGAGGCCATGCGACGGATGGTGCTCACCGGCGCCAAGGCGATGGACGAGCTGGGGAACGCCGAGGCCCGGGTGTGGGTCAGCGCGGTCAAGGCGATGGTGCCGATCCGGACGTGTCAGATCGTCGATCAGGCGATCCAGATGCACGGCGGCACCGGCGTGTCGCAGTGGACGCCGCTGGCCCGGATGTACGCCTCCCAGCGCACCCTCCGGCTCGCCGACGGCCCCGACGAGGTGCACTGGTTCGTCGTCGGTCGCTCGGAGATCAACTCGATGGAGGAGGCAGCCGAGGGCTACGACCCGAAAGAGGAGTTCTACGCCCGCGAGCCGGGAGCGACCGATGGCATCTTCTCCGGCCCCTGATCCGAAGCCGGTCGAGTCGGTCTGGGACTATCCCCGGCCGCCGCGGCTCGAACACGTCGACTGGCGGATCCGTGTCGAGCACGCCGGCACGTCGGTCGTCGACGCGCCGCGTGCCCTGCGCGTCCTCGAGACGTCGCAGGCACCCGCCTACTACGTCGCGCTCGAGTTCGTGAACGCCGATCTGTTGCGAGCCAACGATCGCCGCACCTTCTGCGAGTGGAAGGGAGTGGCCCACTATGCCGACCTGGTGATCGGCGAGCAGGTGCTCGAGGCGGTCTGCTGGAGCTACCCCGACCCGGTCCCGGCGTACGCCGCCCTCGTCGGGCACTGGGCGTTCTACTCCCAGCGGGTCGATGCGTGCTGGGTCGACGACGAGCGCGTCGTGCCCAACGACGGCGGCTTCTACGGCGGGTGGATCACGTCCAACCTCCGCGGCCCGATCAAGGGCGCACCGGGCACCCTTCACTGGTGAGAGCTGCGCACGGGTTCGAGCCACCGGCTCGAGCCTCCCGGAGCTTCGGCGCTCGCCCACCTGCGCGAGAGCACGCGATCGCCTGCCTCTTGCGCACCCGATCTCCGCCGGAGCGCGCAGTCAGGCTCGGGCAGGACGGCGGCGTTCGATGTCGATCACCGTGGATCTCGGGATGGGGCCGTAGACGTGGGGGAACAGCACGTCGACACCGGGTGCCGGTGGTTCGTCGCGCACGTCGAGTCCGGTGGGGTCGATCGTCAGGATGAGCACCTCGTCGACGTCGGCGTAGAAGGCGTCGAGCACACCCTGGAGCTGGTGCTCGTACGAGCAGTGGATGAACCCCTCGTCCTCCAGGGTCACGCCGCGGGTGCTGATCCGGTACTCGTCGCCGGCGGCCGCCCAGTCGTCGGGGAGCGCGATGTGGCGGATCGGTGTCACAGCTGGCCCCGATCGAGCCGATCGAGGATCTCCGCAGCGCGCTCGCGCACGGCGTCGAGGTCCGAGAGTCGGCGGGCTGCGGCGACCTGGCGTGCCATCCGGGGATTGTCGCGGAAACGGTCGGCGTGGCGCGCGATGAAGTCCCAGTACAGCGTCGTGAAGGGGCACGCATCCGGGCCGACCCGCTGCTTGCGGTCGAAGCGACAGTCGCCGCAGTAGTCGGACATCTTGTCGATGTAGTTGCCGCCCGCGGCGTACGGCTTGGTCGACATCCGGCCGCCGTCCGCGTACAGCGCCATGCCGATCACGTTCGGCGCCATCACCCACTCGGCGCCGTCGACGAAGCTCGCCCACATCCAGCCGGTCATCTCCCAGGGATCGACGCCGGCGAGCAGCGCGAGGTTGCCGAGCACCATCAGCCGCTGGATGTGATGGTTGTAGGCCCGCGCCTCGATGCCGCCGAGGCAGTCGGCGAGGCACGACATCTCGGTGGCGGCGTCGCCGACGAACGCCGGCGGCAGCGCGCGGTCGGCCCCGAGAGCGTTCTCCGACCGGTACTCCGGCAGCCACAGCCACGCCAGGCCCCAGACGTACTCGCGCCAGCCGATCACCTGGCGGATGAAGCCCTCTGCGCTCGCGATCGGCACGTCGCCCCGGTCGAAGGCGTCCTGGACGGCATCGCACACCTCGCCGGGCAGGAGCAGTCCGAGGTTGAGGTACGGCGACAGCGTCGAGTGGGCGAGGTGCCACGACGTGCGGGTCATCGCGTCCTCGTGCGGCCCGAACACCGGGAGCACGCGGGCGACGAAGTGGTCGAGGCGGCGCAGCGCACCGGCGCGATCGGTCGCCCACGTGCCGTCGGGTGGGTCGCCGAAGCAGTTGCCCGGGAGCCGCGCGAGCACCTCGCGATCGAGCTCGTCCAGCTCGTCGCGCAGTGGGGACGGCCAACCCGGGTGGTCCTTCGGCGGCGGTCGGCGATTCTCCGCGTCGTAGTTCCATCGGCCGGTCACCGGCTCGTCGCCGTTCATCAGGTACCCGGTCTCGGCGCGCCGCCACCGGTAGAAGTCCTCCATCTTCAGCTGCGTGCGGCCGCTCGCCCACTCGGCGAAGTCGTCGTAGTGGCAGAGGAACTGATCCGACCGGACGAGCTCGACGTCGAGCCCGTCGACGCGCCGCCGAAGATCGTGGCTGTTGGGTTCGGTCATCACCACCGGGTCGTCGGGGTGTCGGGCCCGGTGCGCGCGGAGCCCGTCGAGCAGTGTCGCAGCACGGCGGTGGTCGACCTCGAACCCCTCCTCGCGGAGCTCGGCCGCGAGGCGATGCATGGCTGCGATGACCAGGTGGGCGCGCTGGCGATGCCAGCGTCGTGAGATGAGCAGCGACTCGCTCTCGACGAGCAGCACCCGGTCGACGCCGGGGTCGGCCCGACCGAGTGCACCGATCGAGCGGTTGAGCTGATCTCCGAGCACCCACACCGTTGCCACGTCGACGTTGCTACAACCCGCGCCACGGCACCGCAGAGCCGTGCGACCCGATCGGCCGGCGTCTACGGGGGCTCGACGGCCATCGTGACGGTCGCGGACTGCTCGACGTCGGCGACCAGCCTCCCGACGATCGGGACCTCGGTCGCGGTCCGCCGGCGGACGACGACCGTCACGGTGCCGCCGGCATCGCGCACCGAGACGTCGACCAGCGCCCCGGCCGCTCGCGCGGCCGCCGCGGCCGGATCACCCGACACGGCGGCGGCGCGAGCTGCTTCGCGGGCGGCCAGCTCCACCTGCAGCTGGCCGGCGACGACGACGGCGACCTGCACGACGCCGAGCACGAGCACGACGACCAACGGGATCGCCAGCGCGAACTCGACGGCGGCCTGCCCTCGATCGCGGGGCCGGTGGGTCACAGCTGGCTGATGACCGAATCGATCACCTGGTCGAACAGCCGGCCGATGGCGGCCGCTCCACCGCCCGCGGTCGCCCAGCCGATCACGAGCACGCCGACGAGCGCAGCCGCGAGCAGGACGAGCGCGTACTCGGTGGTCGCCTGCCCGCGGTCGGGCTCGAGCCCGTCGCTACGGAGATGGGATCGCCGGTGTTGGACGAAGGTGGTGATCGCGGCCCAGATCGACACGATGGACATGAGCGGAGCTCCTGATGTGTGGGTGTGCGGCGCCGTGCGGCGCGAGGTCGCCGTCAGGGCGAGAGCTGTCGGAGGCTGGCGAGCGCGCCGAGCATGGCGGGGACCACCGCGAGCAGGGCGAAGGCCGGCAGCGTGCACACGACGAGCGGGAAGGACATCGTGACCGAGAGCGACCGCGCCCGCTGGGCGGTGATCCGCGCCCGATCGGCCCGGACGTCGGCCGCCAGCCGGTCGAGCACGGGTCCGACCGCCAGGCCGTAGCGGTCGACGGCGGCGAGCCCGTCGGCGACCGACGCGGCCGAGGGCCCGAGCCGCTCCGGCAGCGCCTGGACGGCGTCGGCGAAGCGCTCACCGCGCTCGCACCGGTGCGCGACCTCGCCGAACGCCGACGCGATCGGGGCCGAGCAGGCGGTCCGGGCGTGATCGAAGGCCGACCTCGGCGTGAGCCCGGCACGAATGGCCACGACGACCAGCTCGATCGCGTCGGGCCAATCGCTCGCCGGGAACGCCGGCTGGCGTGCGCGGCGGCTGCGGCGGGTCCGCTCGGTGGTCATCGCGCGGCCCGATCGAGCAGCCGCCGCATCCACAGCCACCCGGCAGCGTTGAGACCGCTCCCGGCGGCGATCACCACCGCACCGACGGGGGTGAGGACCGCGGCGCGGACCGCGGACGACGTCGTCACGAGCGCGAGCAGCATCACGACGGGGAGGGCCGTGAGGACGCGCGCCGACAACCGCGCGGCCGTGCTCTGCGTCTGACGCTCGACACGCTCGGCGTGGCGGGCGCGCAGTGCCGCCGCGGCGCGGTCGAGCGGCTCGGCGGCGGGCCCGCCGTGTCCGGCGACGGCGGTGACCACGACCCACGCGAACCGGGCATCGGCGTCGATGGGCGGGAAGCGACGCAGCGATTCGGCCAGCGACTCGCCCCGGTGGACCATGCGCATCGTCGACCGCACGGCGTCGACGAGCGGTGCCGGCGGGTCGACGTCGGCGATCGCGACGGCGAGGGCGCGACCCGACCGGACGGCAGCGGCGACGGCTGTGCACCAACCCGCGATCGCGGGCGACTGGTCACCGCGCGGCCGTCGCCGCGATGCCTGCCATGGCGAGCGCAGGGGTGTGCGGCGCGGGCGTGCTGCCCCGGTCGGCGACGCAACACCGTTCCGCAGCCGGCGGCACCGTTCGGGGGCCGGTTGCCAGCGCCATCCGGCGACCAGTACCGAGGCCGACGCCGCGACGGCCGCGAGCACGATCGACGCCGTCATCGCCGGCTCCGTTCGAGCGAGCCGACGATCGCGCCGTCGGTGAGGAGCGGCCGGATCCCCGGCGGGTCGCCGGCGTCGCCGGCGTCGCCGACCTCGCCGACCTCGCCGACCTCGGTCACCGTGCGGGCGCCGGCGGCCGTGCGCCCGACGTGGACGATCACGTCGATCGCGCTCGTCACCGTCCGTCGGATCGCGGCCAGCGGCCAGTTCGGGGCCGCCTGCAGCGCCAGCGTCTCGACCCGTCGGAGGGCATCGGCCGCGTCGTTGGCGTGACAGGTGGAGAGCGATCCGTCGTGCCCGGTGTGCAGCGCCTGGAGCACCGCGAGCACCTCGCCACCCCGGAACTCGCCGACGACGAGACGGTCGGGACGGAGCCGGAGCGCCGCCTTGACGAGCGCGACCGGGTCGACCTCGGGCACCCCCTCGACCGAAGGCGGCCGCGCCTCGAGGCGGACGAGGTGCGGGTGCTCGATCGCGAGCTCGGCGGTGTCTTCGATCAGCACGATGCGTTCGTGCTCGTCGACCGCGGCGAGCAGCGCCCCGAGCAGCGTGGTCTTGCCCGACGAGGTCGCACCCGTGATCAGGACGTTGCAGCGACGCGCCACGGCCTCGAGGAGCAGGCCGCACACCTCCGGGCGGGCGAACCGCACCAGCGGGATCGTCCGTCGACGGTGGCGCCGGATCGCCACCGTGGTGCCGTCGAGCGCGACCGGCGGGACCACCGCGCACAGGCGGTGGCCGCCGGTCAGCCGTGCGTCGACGATCGGGGAGGTCCGGTCGAGCCGCCGGCCGAGCGGTGCGAGCGCGCGCTCGAGCACGGCGTCGAT
>CBFCWS010000238.1:0-5659 GCA_965601765.1 uncultured Ilumatobacter sp.
CGGCATCGTCGCCCGACGCCTCCTCCTCCTCGGCCGGCTCGTCGGCCGGCTCGTCGTCGGCCGGTTCGTCGGTCGCCACGTCGTCATCGTCATCCCCGCCACCGCAGGCCGTCGCGACGAGCGCGAGGGCCACGAATGATCCGACGAGTGCGCGTCGCGTCCGCGATCGCTGCATGAAGTCCCCTTCTGTTGTCTGTCCCCCGGATGCGAGCCGAAGTATGTCATGCGTCACGGCGCACCTGCGAGCGCTGTGCGGCCGTTCACCCGTTCGCCACGGATCAGGTGCCGGTCCAGTCGGGAGCCCGCTTCTCGGCGAACGCGCGCGGGCCTTCGCGGGCGTCGTTGCTGGTGAACACCGTGGCCATCAGGGGCTCCTGCATCTTCCACAGGGCGGACTCCTCGATCCCCTGGCTCGCGGCTCGGATGAGCTGCTTCGACGCCGCGACGGCGAGCGGAGCGTTCTGCGCGATGCGCTCGGCGAGCGCCACCGCGGCGTCGAGCGCATCCCCGTCGTCGGTGACCTCGGAGATCAGCCCGGCCCCGAGGGCAGCGTCGGCGGTCACGCTGTCACCGGTGAGCGCCATCTCCATCGCCTTGGCGTAGCCGACCCGGCCGGGGAGGCGGAACAAGCCGCCGCCGGCGGCGAACAGGCCGACCTTCACCTCACGGATGGCGAACTTCGCGCTCTTGCCGGCGACGAGCAGATCGCATGTCAGCGCAGCCTCGAGTCCGCCGGCGATCGCGAAGCCCTCGACGGCGCCGATCAGCGGCTTCTTCGAACCGTTGCGGACGAACTTTACGAACGGGCCGATGTCCTCGCCGGCGGCGAACGCCTTCAGGTCCATCCCGGAGCAGAACCCGCGGCCGGCACCGGTGAGCACCCCTGCGGTCAGCTCGGGATCGTCGTCGAGCTCGTCGATCGCGGCCATCATCCCCGCCGACAGCGCGCCGTTGATCGCGTTCATCGCCTCCGGCCGGTTGAGCGTGATCACGAGCACCCGCCCCCGCCGCTCCGTCAGCACAGCTCCCTGATTCGTACCTTCGGTCATCGTTTCTCCTCGAGTCTCTGCACCGGCGCTCGCCGGCGGGTGTGTTGATCGGCGGTCGAACGTCCGCCGTCAGGGCGCAGCGACATGACCGCCAGGGATGCGCTGCTGCCAGGAGGGCGAGGCCAGAGCGGAGCGGAGTCCGAACCCGACCATCATTTCGGCGGCATGCGGATGCCACCGTCGACACGGATGACCTCGGCGTTCATGTACGGGTTGGTGATGACCTCGAGCACCATGAAGGCGAGCTCTTCGGCCGACCCGAGCCGCTTGGGGAACAGGACGCTCTGGCCGAGATGCTGCTTGAACTCCTCGGACGCCTCCCCCTCGCCGTAGATCGGGGTGTCGATCAGGCCGGGCGCGATCGTGTTGACGCGGATGCCCATCGGCGACAGGTCGCGGGCGATCGGCAGCGTCATGCCGACGATGCCGCCCTTCGACGCCGAGTAGGCGGCCTGGCCGATCTGGCCGTCGAACGCAGCGGCCGACGCCATGTTGACGATGGCGCCGCGCTGTCCGTCCTCGGTGAGCGGATCGGTCTTCGCCATCGCCGCCGCGCACTGCCGCAGCATGTTGAACGACCCGAGCAGGTTGATCCGCACGACCATGTCGAACTGGTCCTGCGGCATCGGGTCGTTGTTGCGATCGACGGTTCGCGCCGCCCAGCCGATGCCGGCCGAGTTGACCAGTGCGCGCAGCGGGCCCATCTCCGATGCTGCGGCGACCGCGGTCGCGGCGTCCTCCTCGGACGACACGTCGCACTTGACGAAGAGGCCGCCGAGCGCCGACGCCAGGGCCTCTCCCTTCTCCTCGTTGAGATCGGCGATGACGACGCGGGCACCGTGGTCGGCGAGCTGTACCGCCGACGCCTCGCCGATGCCGGAGGCACCCCCGGTGACGACGGCGGACGCCCCCTCGAGATTCAGTCGTGGCATGAGTGATTCTTCCTTTCGATTCGAGCGTGAGAGTTCGTTCGGGCCGGCGTGCGGCCGCATCCGGTGTGCGGCCGCACCGACCTGGCGGTCGACGAGCCGCCATCTTGTCCTCGTGACGGCGAGTCAGGGTGGTCGAGCGCAAGGCGCGACGAACCCGAGCTGACTTCGGTCAGCGAGCGGTGAGGCGGAACGCAGCGATCGGCCGCCCTGGCCGGCGTCACAGGGTTTCGATGATGGTGGCGTTGGCGAGCCCCCCACCCTCGCACATCGTCTGCAGGCCGTAGCGGCCCCCGGTGCGCTCGAGCTCGTTGAGCAGCGTGGCCATCAGCTTGGTGCCCGAGCTGCCGAGCGGGTGGCCGAGCGCGATCGCGCCGCCGTTGACGTTGGTCTTGTCGAGGTCGGCCTTGTGCTCGTGCGCCCAGGCGAGCACGACGGGCGCGAACGCCTCGTTGACCTCGAACAGGTCGATGTCGTCGATCGTCAGCCCCGACTTGGCGAGCACCTTCTCGGTGGCGGGGATCGGCCCCTTGAGCATCGTGACCGGGTCGGTCCCGGCGACCGCGAACGTGTGGAACCTCGCGCGCGGCGTGTAGCCGAGCTCCCTTGCCTTCTCCTCGCTCATGATCAGCACGGCGGACGCGCCGTCGGAGATCTGCGAGGAGTTGGCGGCGGTGATCTTGCCGTCCTCCTGGAAGGCGGGCTTGAGCTGGGCCAGCGCCTCGACGGTGGTGCCCTCGCGGATGCCCTCGTCGCGGGTCATCATGACGGTCTCGCCGTCGACCACGATCGGGACGGGGACGATCTCGTTCTCGAACCGGCCCTCGGCGGTGGCCTGTGCGGCGCGGCGCTGGCTCTCGGCACCGTAGGCGTCGAGCTCCGCGCGGGTGATCCCGTACTCCTCGGCGATCAGCTCGGCGCCGATGCCCTGCGGCGGCAGGAAGCTGTCGTAGCGCTGCATCATCGAGTCGGGGAACGGGAAGCCCAGGTCCTTGACGACCGACGCGCCCAGCGGGGTGCGGGTCATCACCTCGACACCGGCGGCGACGACGACGTCGTAGGCACCTGCGATCACGCCCTGCGCCGCGAAGTGCAGCGCCTGCTGGCTCGATCCGCACTGCCGGTCGACGGTGGTCGCCGGGACGGACTCCGGCCACCCGGCGGCGAGCACGGCGTTGCGGCCGATGTTGAGCGACTGCTCGCCGACCTGCATGACGCAGCCCATGATGACGTCGTCGACGATGCTCGGGTCGAGGTCGTTGCGCTCCTGGAGCGCCTCGAGGACGTGGGCGGCGAGGTCGACCGGGTGCCAGTCGGCCAGTTGGCCGTTGCGCTTGCCGCCAGGGGTGCGGACGGCGTCGACGATGACTGCGGTGGTCATGATGCTGCTCCTTGGTGGGTGGGTGGTCGGCCGTCGGACGGGGTCGCCGGGAGGGCCGGGTCGGTGGGCTGGAGGTTCTGTTGGAGGCGGACGAGGAGCCCGGCGAGGGCCTGTCGCTCCTCGCGACTGATGCCGACGCGCAGCTCCTGTCGGAGCACGGCGTCGACCTCGGCGACCGATGCCGCGAGGGTACGCCCCGCGGCGGTGCCCGCGACGAGCCAGACGCGCCGGTCGGCCGGGTCGGGCTGGCGCTCGACGAGTCCGAGCGCCTCGAGCTTGTCGATCTGGGTGCCGGTCACGGCGCGGCCCTGGCTCAGGTGCGTCGCGGCACGCGTCTGGCTGACGGGACCGAAGTCGCAGATGTAGGCCAGGAGGCTCGCCTGGCTCAGGTTGAGCCCGAGCGGTGCGAGCCGGCAGTCGTAGGCGTTGCGGATCGCGGCCGCGGCCGACATCAGGGTCGACTCGACCCGGAGCCACGGCGGCGAGTCGAGCTCGTGCGCCGGATTCGCCGGCGCCGGTGTGTCCGGCAGCGTCCGCCGGACGGGGTTTGTCGCGTCCATGACTGTATGGCAGCATACATTCACCACCACGACAGATCCCAATTCGTCAGACGGAGACCCACCACATGACCGACACGCTCGCCCGCACCGACGCACCCGCCGGCGGCCTCACCAACGACGACGCCGAGGCGTTCCGCGCGAGGTGCCGGGCCTTCCTCGACGAGCACGCGACGGGAGGTGGCCGACGCAACATCGCCGTCGCCCGCGAGTTCCAGGCCGCGCTCACCGACGCCGGGCTCGCCGGGCTGCCCTACCCGGCGGAGTACGGCGGTGCCGGCCTCACACTGGAGCACGAGAAGATCTGGCGCCAGGAGGCCCAGGCGTACCCGGCCATGACCGGCGAGCTGGTCATCAGCCACGGCATGTGCCTGCCGGTGCTGAACGACTTCGGGACCGACGACCAGAAGCGGCGGTTCATGCCCGACAACATCGCGGCGCGGACGGTCTGGTGCCAGATGTTCTCCGAGCCGGGCGCCGGGTCCGACGTCGCCAGCCTCCAGATGCGCGCCGTGCGCGACGGCGACGAGTGGGTGCTCAACGGTCAGAAGGTGTGGACCACGCTCGCGCACGTGTCGGACTACGGCGTCGTCATCGCCCGGACCGACCCGGACCAGCCCAAGCACGCCGGGATCTCGATGTTCGTCGTCGACATGCACGCCCCCGGCGTCGAGATCCGCCCGATCCACCAGATCGACGGCGGCAGGCACTTCAACGAGGTGTTCTTCTCCGACGTGCGCGTCCCGGCCGACCACCTGCTCGGCGAGTACAACAACGGCTGGCGCCAGGCGACCGCGATGCTGATGTACGAGCGCGTCGCCATCGGCTCGATGGGATCGGGTTCGATCAGCCAGCCGATGTACGACCTGCTCGTCCGCGCGGCACGGGCGGCCGGGCGCATCGACGACCCCGTCGTGCGCGACCAGCTGATGGAGATCTACTGCATGGAGACGACCAAGTCGTTGGTGGCCATGCGGACCCGTGCCGAGATGAAGGCGGGCAGGACGCCGGGACCGGGTGGCTCGCTCGGCAAGCTCGCGAGCTCGGTGATCTCGTGGCGGTTCCGGGAGATCGCGATGGAGATCGTCGGCGCCGGTTCGCAGGCCTGGGAGCCGGGCGACGATGCCGAGGTCATCCAGCAGACCGTGCTCAGCTCGTTCCAGGCCGGCATCGCCGGCGGCACCGACGAGATCCAGCGCAACATCATCGGCGACCGCGTCCTCGGCCTCCCCCGCGAACCCGCCGTCGACCGCGACGTCCCGTTCAAGGACCTCGACGTCGGCACCGCCCGCTGACGTGACGAAGCAAGCCTGGCTTGCTTCGTCACGGGAGGTGGGCGGTGTCGTTGAAGCTGCGGACGACCCAGCGGGCGGGCTCGACGACGAGGTGGCTGATCGAGCCGTTGTCGGCACCGGTGAAGGCGAAGCCGGTCGAGCCGGTCGCGAGGTTGAGCACCTGTCCGATCACGCCGCCGTGGACGACGGCCACCACCAGCTCGTCCGGATGTGCTGCTGCGATCCGCTCGACACCGGCCCGGACCCGGGACTGGAATCGCTCGGTCGGCTCGCCGTTCGGGATGACGTCCCACCGCTCACGAGCGAACATCTCGACTGCGACCGGATCGGCGGCCGCCACCTTCTGCCGGAAGTGACCGGCCTCCCAGTCGCCGAGGAACACCTCGCGCAGGTCGGGCTCCACCCGCGGCGTCATGTCGAGCTCGGCTGCCAGGGGTGCCGCGGTCTG
>CBFCWS010000239.1:0-5645 GCA_965601765.1 uncultured Ilumatobacter sp.
GCCACTGATCCACGTCGGACGACCGATCGAGCCGACACCGATCGTCCGGCCACCGATCGCCCCGACACCGATCGCCCCGACGCCGATCAGCCGGTCACCGATCGTCCCGAGGCCGATCAGCCGGTCGCCGATCGACCCGCTGCCGAGCCGGGGAACGGTCGACCGAGCACGGCCGACGACCGGCACGGACCACCCCGCCCCCGCGCGCCGGATCCGGATCGGTGAGCTCCAGCAGGTGCTGAACTCCGGTCGAGGTACTCGCGTTCGGCGTCGGGATCGAAAGGACTGTGGGGCGTGCGCGGAAGCGACGATCCGCGGTCGGCGATGTCGACGACGGTGAGCACGGAGGATCTGATCCCGGTCGACCATCCGATCCGCGAGATCCGCACCGTGGTCGGCGCCGCGCTCGACCCGGTGTTCCTCGACGTCGTTCCAGAAGACGGCTGGACTGCGGCGTCGAAGCCCGCGCTGGAAGCCCGCGCTGGGAGCGCACTGGTAGGATGTTCCCTGTGGAGACGAGGATGGACGATGTCGGCCGCATCGTGGTGCCGAAACCGCTGCGCGATCGTCTCGGGCTGCGTCCCGGGTCGGTCGTGGACGTGAGTCTGTACGGCGATGGGCTCCACGTGTCCCCGGGTGGGAGGACCGCTCGGCTCGAGCGGCGTAGCGAGGGGCTCGTCGCCGTGTCGGACACCGAGGTCGTCGACGACGAGGTCTTCGAGATCATCGACTCGGTTCGCCGTTGAGCGACGTCGCTGTCGACACGAGCTTCGCCGTTCCGCTGGTCCTCGCGAGCCACCGTGGTCACGAATCGGTGCGGCGGTATGCCGACGGGTGGTCGGTTCGGCTGCCCGCACACGCACATCTCGAGACGTTCTCGGTCTTGACCCGCCTTCCCGGCGACGCTCGGCTCACGGGCGCCGACGCGGAGACGCTCATCGCCGATCGATTCGGCGCCCCGATCCACCCGTCCGAGGCTCGCGCCACCGCGCTGCTCGCAACACTGGTCGGCGCCGGGGTCGTCGGCGCGGCCGTGTACGACGGGTTGATCGGGCTCACCGCCCACGACGCCGGGCTTCGGCTCGTCACGCGAGACCGCCGAGCCGTGCCCACGTTGCTCGCACTCGGGGTCGAGCACGAGCTGATGACCTCGTGAGGAGCCGCTTCAGGCGAGCACCGGACGTCGGGCCGAGGCCGCAACACCGGCACGAGACCGCCCGGTCACGGCCACCGGCCACGAGCCCGCACTGCGATCGGCCCTCGACCCCCCGGTCTTCCGCATCCTGCTAGCGGGCGCGCAGCTCCAGGCGCTCGCGCTGGAGCACCCGGTAGGTGCGCTCGTGCTGCTCCATCCATCCGAGGCGGATGAAGCTCGAGATCGCCTTGTTCACCCGCTCGCGCGAGGCGCCGACCATGCCGGCCAGCTCCTCCTGGGTCACCGGGAGCTGGAACTCGTCGCTGCCCGCCGACAGTTCGAGCAGTCGCTTGGCCGTCCGCCCGGTGACGTCGAGGAACACCGAGTCGGCGATCACCTCGTCCATCACGCGGACGCGCGCGGCGAGCAACCGGGTCACGTTCCACAGCAGCCGCGGTTCGCGCTCGAACAGCATCCGGACCGATGCGAACGGCACGGCCAGCACCGCCGTCGCCTCCAACGCCCGCGCCATCGCCGACCGAGGGCCGTCGTCGAGCATCGACAGCTCGCCGAACAGGTCGCCGGGCTCCATCAGCGCGACGACGCTCTCGCGACGATCGAGCGCGCTGCTCATCACGATCGCGATCCGGCCGGACTCGACCAGGTACAGCGCGTCCGGCGGGTCACCCTTCTCGAACAGGACGTCGCCGCGCACGAGGTGGCGGACCGACCCGGTGGCGGCGACCTCGGCGATCAGCGCCGGCGAGGCATCCGCGAAGAAGCTCGTCTGGGACAGACGCTCGATGATCTCCTGCTCGGTCACGTGTCTCGATCTCGTTCGTGGGTGCCTGCGGGTCGGTCGCGGGTGGGTCGGTCGGCAGCCGACGCGACGGGCAGGGTACTACCCTGCCTGGACGTGAGCCGGCGAACGTGGACCATCGTCGTCGCCGGCGGAACCGGTGAGCGATTCGGACGCCCGAAACAGTACGAATCGCTCGGCGACGAACGGGTCGTCGACCGCTCGGCCCGCATCGCGCGATCCGCGACCGACGGCGTCGTCCTCGTCGTCCCACCGGGCGACGTGGCGTGCGAGGGTGGCCGGGCGGGTGGGGCGACGAGGTCAGCGAGCGTCCGCTCCGGGCTCGCCGCGGTGCCCCACGACGTCGACATCGTCTGCGTCCACGACGCCGCGCGCCCGCTCGCGACGGTCGACCTCTACCGCAGGGTGATCGGTGCCGTCGCCGACGGCGCCGACGCGGCCGTGCCGGGCGTACCGGTCGCCGACACGATCAAGGTGATCGATCCGGACGGCCGCGTCGTCGCCACCCCGGATCGAGCGACGTTGCGGGCGGTCCAGACCCCGCAGGCGTTCCGCGCCGACACCCTGCGCCGCGCCCACGAGGACGCCGGCGAGGCGACCGACGACGCGGCGCTGATCGAGGCGCTCGGCGGATCGGTCGTCGTCGTCGAGGGCGAACCCCACAACCGCAAGATCACGACGCCCGACGACCTGGAGTGGGTGCGCCGCCGGATCGACCGCGAGGTGTCGTCGTGACCGTGCGGACCCGAGTGGGGATGGGGTTCGACGTGCACCGCTTCAGCGACGATCCCGGGCGGCCGCTGATCCTCGGGGGCGTCCGGTTCGACGGCGAGCGCGGCCTGGTCGGTCACAGCGACGCCGACGTGCCCGCCCACGCCGCGGCGGACGCGCTGCTCGGCGCAACTGGTCTCGGCGACCTCGGGCAGCACTTCCCGGACACCGATCCGCGATGGGCCGACGCCGACTCGCTCGAGATCCTGCGGGCCGTCGCCGGCCTCGTCGCCGGTGCCGGCTACGAGATCGGCAACATCGACGTCAAGGTCGTGTGCGAGCGGCCCAAGCTGGCGCCGCGGCGCGCCGAGATGGAACGTCGTCTCGGCGACGCCGCCGGCGCACCGGTCTCCGTCTCCGGCCGCCGCGCGGAGTCGCTCGGCGCGATCGGTCGGTCGGAGGGGATCGCCGCCTGGGCGGTCGCGGTGGTCGAGGCGAAGGAGACGTGACGATGCGAGCTGCGACCCGATGAGCGGATCCAAGCACTCCCGCAAGGGCCCGGGGCAGGGGCGGGGTGGACGTGCCGCCCAGGGCCGCAAGGGCGGACCACCCCGCAGCCGCGGCGCCGGCCGCACCGGCAAGGTGGGCGCCGGCGACGCACCCAAGCGGAGGAGCGACAAGCGCCTCGGCGGCGAGCAGATCGAGGGACGCCAGGCCGTGCGCGAGCTGCTGCTCGCACAGCGGCGGCGTGTGCACGAGATCTGGATCTCGTCCGAGCTGGAGGGCACCGACGCCGTCGACGACATCGAGGCGATCGCACGAGCCAACCGGGTGCCGATCAGCTACGTCGCCCGCAAGCGCCTCGAGTCGACGGCGCGCAGCGAGGCGCCGCAAGGGGTCCTCGCCCACGCCGCCGAGCTGCCCGAGGCCGACCTCGCCACACTGCTGCGACGACGACGGGGCGTCGCCCCCTTCCTCGTCGCGGTCGACGGTGTGACCGACCCGGGCAACCTCGGTGCGATCGTCCGCACCTGTGACGGCGCCGGTGCCGACGGCATCGTCGTCCCGCGGCACCGAGCGGTCCACGTGACGCCGACGGTGGCCAAGGCGTCGGCGGGCGCGATCGAGCACGTGCCGATCGCCGTCGTGGCCGGGCTGCCGAACGCACTGCAGCGGATGCGCGACGCGGGGATCTGGGTGGTCGGTCTCGACGACACCGCCGATCGGAGCCTGTTCGAGCTCGGCGACCTCGCCGAGGAGGGTGTCTGCGTGGTGCTCGGCGCGGAAGGCGCGGGGCTGTCGCGCCTGGTCAGGGAGCGTTGCGACCTGATCGTCGCGATCCCGATGCTGGGCGCGTTGAGCTCCCTCAACGTCGCTGCGGCCGCCGCGCTGACCACCTACGAGGTGGCCCGCCGCCGAGCCCGGCCGGGCGGCACCGCCCGCTGAGGCTGCGATCCGGCGCCGCCGGCCCGTCGAGACGGCACCCGGCTCCGTCGGCCTGCGAACCCGTCCGCCCGAGTGCGCTATGGTCGGCGCGAGCGAGCGAGGCGGACGGCGATCCGATTCGGGCGCGACCACTGCGGGGCACGAGGAAGGGGATCTCGGTGGGGAACACTCGGTGTCGTCGGGCGGGCAAGCGGTCGTTCGCACAGCTGCTCTCCGCGGTCGCACTGATCGGCTCGCTGCTGGTCATCGACGCCCCGGCTCGCGCCGTCGTCGGTCCGCCGATCGATCCGGGCGTCGACGGGCGCGAGCTCGTCGTCTGGGGCGGTGCATCGGTGCGGCTCGGCACGCAGGCGAGCGTGGCGACGTCGGGCGATCCCGGCGTCGTCCTCGTCGAGGCACCGGCGCGGGGCCGTGCCGGTCAGCTCCGGTTGGGAACCAGGGCGACCGTCGCCGCCGACGTGACACTCGTCGGCGATCGCACGTCGATCGGCAACCGTGCGAGCGCCGGTGGCGACGTGTACCACGGCACGCTGTTCAACCGTGGCGAGATCGGCGGTTCGGCGTTCAGCCCGCTCCTGGTGCCCGTCCCGATCATCGACGCGCCCACGTTCCGGACCGGCACGCCGTCGTCGGTCGACGTGACCGTCCCCGAGGGCGGCCTGGGCACGCTGCCGCCCGGCGACCACGGCGACGTGCTGGTCGAGCGCGGCGCCACGCTCGTGCTCGACGGCGCCGGCGACTACGCCCTGCGCTCGCTGCGCGTCGAGCCCGACGCCGCGATCGAGATCGACGCCGACGGCGACGTCGAGATCATGATCCACGACCGACTCCGCATGTCGCCGCGCGCGTCGCTCGGCCCCGCTCCCGGCGCCGCCGTCGACGCATCCGGCATCGTGGTCTACGTCGACGGCGCGGGCTCGGGCCGGTCGCCGGCTGCCGTCATCGGCGCTCGCAACGACTTCGCGGGCACGCTGTACGCCAACACCGAGCGGGCGAACGTCCACATCGGATCGCGGAGCTCGATCACCGGTGCGGTGTTCGGGCGGCACGTCGTCGTCCACGCCAGGACGACGGTGGTCGGCGACTCGTTCTTCGCCGTGACCGAGTCGGATCTGTCGGTGACCAAGGTCGACGACGTCGACCCGGTGGTGTCGGGGGAGACGTTGACGTACACGGTCGAGGTGGCGAACGCCGGACCGGACGACGCGCCGAACACGGTCGCGACCGACACGCTGCCGGCGGGTGTGACGTTCGTGTCGACGACCGGTTGCGCAGAGGATCCCAACGGTGTGCCGACGTGCTCGCTGGGGACGATCCCGGCCGGTGGGTCGGCGTCGTACACGGTCGAGGTGTCGGTCGACGCCGGGACGACCGGCCTGATCACCAACCAGGTCTCGGTCGTCTCCGACTCGGTCGACCCCGATCCGGGCAACGACAGCACCACCGAGGACACGACGGTGGTGCCGCCGGAGGCGGATCTGTCGGTGACCAAGGTCGACGACGTCGATCCGGTGGTGGCCGGTGACACGGTCG
>CBFCWS010000240.1:0-5629 GCA_965601765.1 uncultured Ilumatobacter sp.
GCTGCTGATGATCATGATGATGACCCGCTTCTTCGGCGAGAAGCGCTCGTGGCGCGACGGTCTGTCGGCCGCCCCGTTCGCGATCTTCGCCGGGTTCGCCTTCACGATCCCCTACGCAGTCACCGGCGTCTTCCTCGGCCCCGAGTTCCCGTCGATCTTCGGTGCGCTCGTCGGGATGGCGATCGTCGTCCCCGCCGCCCGCGCCGGCTTCCTGATCCCGAAGGACACCTGGGACTTCGCACCGCCGGAGACCTGGCCGGCCGAGTGGCTCGGCACGCTCGAGCTGAAGCTCGGCGAGCTCGCGGCGGGCAAGCGCGAGATGAGCCTGGTCCGGGCCTGGACGCCCTACCTGCTCGTCGCCCTGCTCCTCGTCCTCAGCCGGATCGACGAGCTCGGCCTCAACGACCAGCTCCGGCGGGTCGAGATCGCCTGGAACGACATCTTCGGCGAGGGCATCTCGACGTCGCTGCAACCGCTCTACCTCCCGGGCGGCATCATGGTGATCAGCGTCATCGCCGCCTACTTCATCCTCGGGATGAAGTGGAGTCAGATGAGCACCGCGATCAGCGAGTCGACCAAGACCCTGATCGGCGCCGGCGTCGTCCTGATCTTCACCGTGCCGATGGTCCGCATCATGATCAACTCCGGTGTCAACACCGGCGGCGACAACGACGAGGCGCTGGCGAGCATGCCCGTCGCGATGGCCGACTGGATGAGCGACGCCGTCGGTGACGTCTACCCGGCCCTCGCCGCGGCGGTCGGTGCGCTCGGGGCGTTCATCGCCGGCTCGAACACCGTGTCGAACCTGATGCTCTCCAGGTTCCAGTTCGAGACCGCGCAATCGCTCGAGTTGGCACCGTCGTTCATGGTCTCGCTGCAGGCGGTCGGCGCCGCTGCGGGCAACATGATCGCCATCCACAACGTGGTCGCCGCATCGGCCACCGTCGGCCTGCTCGGTCGTGAGGGTCTGGTGCTGCGCAAGACCATCATCCCGACCGTCTACTACTGTCTGTTCGCCGGGTCGATCGGACTGTTCGTCTACTACGGCCTGGATTACACCGGCATCCTGGGGTGAGTCCGATGACGACGACCGACGACCGACCCGCGGCGACCGACGCCGCCACACCCGAACCCTCCGTGGCGCCCCGTGGCGGGCGGCTACGGCCGGAGTACGCCGAGCTCCTCGCCCGGCTGACGACCCGGATCGACGACGAGCGGTGCCACACCGACCTCGCCGACCGCCTCGCCTACGGCACCGATGCGAGCTTCTACCGGCTGATCCCACAGATCGTGGTCGAAACCGCGTCGGTCGACGAGGTCGCCTTCATCCTGCGCGAGGCCGGCGCGCTCGGGCTCCCGGTCACCTTCCGGGGTGCGGGCACGAGTCTCTCCGGCCAGGCGATCACCGACTCGGTGCTCGTGCTCGCGCTGCACAACTGGACCGGCTTGGAGGTCCTCGACGACGGCGATCGCGTCCGGCTGCAGCCGGGCGTGATCGGCCGGATCGCCAACGCGGCGCTCCTGCCGTACCAGCGCAAGATCGGACCCGACCCGGCGTCGATCAACGCCGCGGCGATCGGCGGCATCGTCGCCAACAACGCGAGCGGGATGTGCTGCGGCACCAAGGAGAACTCGTACCAGACGCTGTCGTCGATCACGATCGTCTTCGCCGACGGCACCGTGCTCGACTCGGGCGACCCCGAGTCGGTCGCCGCGTTCGAGCGGGACCGCGCCGACCTCGTCGAGGCCGTCGACGCCCTGGCGAGGGCGACCAAGGCCGACACGGCGCTCGCCGATCGCATCCGTCGCAAGTTCGCGGTCAAGAACACGATGGGGTACAGCCTCAACGCCTTGATCGACTTCGACGACCCGATCGACGTCATCACCCACCTGATGGTCGGTTCGGAGGGCACGCTCGGGTTCCTCGGCGAGATCGTCTACGACACCGTGCTCGAGGAGCCCCACAAGGCGTCGGCGCTGGTGATGTTCCCCGACATCGGCGCCGCCTGCGATGCGGTCACCGCGCTCGAGTCCCAGCCGGTGGCCGCGGTCGAGCTGATGGACCGTGCCAGCCTCCGCTCGGTGCAGGACAAGCCGGGCGTGCCCGACTACCTCCCCGACCTCGCCCCCGAGGTCGCGGCCCTGCTGGTCGAGGCCCGGGGGATGACCGTCGAGGAGCTGACCGCCAACATCGACGCCGCGACCGCGGCGATCGAGACCGTGCCGCTCGAGCGCCCCTTCGAGTTCTCGGCCGACCCGGCGCTGTTCTCGGTCTACTGGAACATCCGCAAGGGCCTGTTCCCCGCCGTCGGTGCGGTCCGCCGGATCGGGACGACGGTCATCATCGAAGACGTCACGTTCCCGATCGACCGCCTCGCCCAGGCGACGCTCGACCTGCAGGACCTGTTCCGCCGTCACGGCTACACCGAGGCGGTGATCTTCGGTCACGCGCTCGCCGGCAACCTGCACTTCGTCTTCACCCAGGACTTCGACGATCCCACCGAGGTCGCCCGCTACGACGGGTTCATCCGCGAGCTCACCGAGCTCGTCGTCGGGCGGTACGACGGGGCCCTCAAGGCCGAGCACGGGACGGGGCGCAACATGGCGCCGTTCGTCGAGTACGAGTGGGGAACGCAGGCGGTCGAGCTGATGCGCCGGATCAAGGCGACGTTCGACCCCGACGGTCTGCTCAACCCCGGCGTCATCTTCAACGACGACCCGAACGCCCACCTGGCCGATCTCAAGCCGCTGCCACCTGCCGACCCGATCGTCGACGTGTGCATCGAGTGCGGGTTCTGCGAGTCGTCGTGCATCTCCCACGGCCTCACCTACTCGCCGCGCCAGCGCATCGTGCTGCAGCGCGAGATCGCACGGCTCCGGACGGCCGGTCGCACCGCCGAAGCCGACGAGATGCACGAATCGATCCACTACGGGTTCGACGACACGTGCTCGACCGACGGCCTCTGCGCGATCGCGTGCCCGGTCGACATCGACACGGGCAAGTACGTGAAGCGGTTCCGGGCCGAGGCCCGCAGCGACAGCCGCGTCGCCGGCAAGGTGGCCGAGCACTACGGCGCGGTGTCGTCGGTGGTCAAGGTCGCGCTGCGCGCCGGCAGGCTCGGCGCCGGCGTGATCGGTGCCGAACGCATGGACAAGCTCGCGAGCACGGTGACCGGATGGGTCGGCGACACGACGCACTGGGACCCCGGCATGCCGCCGCCCGCCAGGCGCCAGGAGATCGGCGACCAACCCTCCGGCGACGGCGTGATGAAGGTCGTCTACTTCTCGTCGTGCGTCAACCGCATCTTCGGGCCGTCACCCGACGACCCGGGCGAGCCGGGCGTGTTCGCCCGGGTCGTCAGCATCCTCCACAAGGCGAACTGCGAGATCGTCACCGTCGACGACTCGAGCGACCAGTGCTGCGGCCTGGCGTTCTCGTCGCAGGGCTTCACCGAGGCCGGGACCGCCGCCCAGTCCCGGCTCGGTGAACGCCTGCTCGAGGCGAGCAACGGCGGCGAGTACCCGATCGTGTGCGATATGAGCCCGTGCACGCACTCGGCCCGCGACGGGCTGGCCGACCTCGGTCTGCCGATCCACGACCTGATCGACTTCACGACGACGTACCTCCTCGACCGGCTCGAGTTCGAGCAGGCCGACGGCGTCGTCGAGCTGTTCCCCGTGTGCAGCGTGAAGAAGATGGGACTCGTCGGCGACCTCCAGAAGATCGGGCTCCTGTGCTCGTCCGAGATCCACGTGGCCGACACGAACTGCTGCGGGTTCGCCGGCAACCGCGGGTTCATGTTCCCCGAGCTCAACGCCTGGGGCCTGCGCGACCTCGACGACCAGATCCCCGACGACGTGTCGGGTTCGTACTCGACCAGCCGGACCTGCGAGATCGGGCTGTCGACGAACTCCGCCGAGCGGTTCGACTCCCTCGTCAAGCTCATCGACGAGCACACGGTGCCGAAGAAGGGGTGACGGGGTCGGTTGGGTTCAGACCCCAGATCGACGTGTTGCGACGTGGTCGATCCCGCCTCGATGATCGATCTGGGGTCAGACCCCAACCGACAGATCGACGTGCCGGATGACCCCGACCGACGGGGCGGGCGTCGGTTCGCTCCGTCTAGTCCGCGATGCGGAGCGCTTCGGCCGGACGGATGCGACCGGCCGCGCGGGCGGGCACCCACGCGGTCACGGCGGCGGCGACGATCGTCACGACGCCGACGGTGGCGATGTCGCGCCACGGCAGCGCCCACTCCAGACCGGCGAGGAAGCCGGTGTCGCTGAGCACGAGTCCGTAGGAGCCGACGACCGCGACCACGACGCCGATCACCACGCCCTCCCACGCGATGACCGTCGCCTCGAGCAGGAACGACCGCGACACGTCCGGGTGCTCCACGCCGAGCGATCTCAGCACGCCGATGTCGCGCCGGCGCTCCCGGACCGACCGCACCATCTGCACACCGAGCCCGGCGATGCCGACGAGCAGCCCGACGCCGACGAACTGCTGCATCAGGGTGAAGAAGCCGGTGTTCTGCGCCAGCAGGGCCTCGACCTGGTCGCGGACGACGGTGGCGTCGGCGCCCTGGGCGGTGAACGCGGCCGCGATCTCGTCGGCGGCCGCGACCAGGTCGTCGGCCGCCACGTAGAAGCGCGACTCGATCGCGCGCGGGCCGAAGAGCTCCTCGAAACCGGCGTCGCCGTAGAAGACGCCGTTGGCGATCCAGTCCGGGGTCGCGATCGCGGCGACCTCGACGGTCCGGGTCGTGCCGCTGGAGGGATCGGCGATCGTCATCTCGTCCCCCGGGACCGGCACGTCGGACGCGGGTCCGCCGGTGTTGAGGACGAACTCGTCGGTGATGACCAGATCGGGATCGGCGAGCACGGCCGCCCAGGCCTCGGCGTCGCTCGCGAACGAGCCGCGATCCGACAGCGCCGGTGGCGCGGACGTGAGCTCGGGCCCGAACCCGGTGATCGGCCACTCCCCGGAACGGTTGCCGACCTCGACGTTCGCGATCCCGTACATCAGCGGCGCCACGTCGCCGACCTCGGACACGGACCGGAGCTGCTCCTCGGCGACCGGGTTGGTCGGGTTCGAGGTGACGACGATCCCGTACCCACCGGACAGATCGTCGGTGATGCCGTCGACCTGCTGGCGGAACATGATCGAGACGAAGGCGAGGTAGACGATCGTCAGCACGACGATCGCGAACATGCCGAGTGTCATCGCCGTCCGGAACGCGCGGGCGAGCGGGTACGCCAGACCGACGCGGACCGGTATCGAGCCGCCGAAACGTGACGAGATCCGGACCCCGAGCGCCTTGTGGTGCACCATGACGAGTGCGACCGCGGCGGTGCACATGCTCAGCCCCTGCACGAGGAAGATCGGGATGCCGCCTCGGATGTCGAGCCAGCCGAGGACGGGGATGCACAACGTCCCCCAACCCAGGACGAAGATCGTGACGACCGTCGTCGTGGCCCTCGCGCCGGCCGTCGGCGCGAGCCGAACCCCCAGACCGGCCGCGAGGAGCATCGGCCCGGCCGCGATGCCGTACGCCTCGCTGGTCGCGACGGCCGTCGCGGTCCACACGAGGCCGGCGAGCCAGGCGCCGACCCCCAGCGTCGCGAA
>CBFCWS010000241.1:0-5626 GCA_965601765.1 uncultured Ilumatobacter sp.
GGGCAGCTCGCCGGGCGCGCGCTGCGTCGGCACGCCGTTCGGCCGTGGGCGATCAGCGACGGCACCGACGACCGTGCCGTCGCCGAGTGGATCGTCCGCGCCCCGGCCGGCACCGAGTGCGACGTCGAGGTCGTGCACCGCCGCGCCGGCGTGTTGCGCACCACCGTCACGCTCGCCTGAGCGTCGGTCAGGCGGCGCCGAGGTCGGCGTCGTCGACGCTGAAGCGCACCTGGTGGTAGCCCTCGGCGCCGTCGGGCGCCACCGCCTTGGGCCCGACCGGCTGGGGCTCGCCCTGTCCGTCGTACGCCCGCGCCCGCACGGTGTGCTCACCGGGTTCCGGGTCGGCCCACCGGTAGCGCCACTGGCGCCACGTGTCGTCGCTCGGCACGCCCGCCAGCTCGCAGTCGCGCCACTCGCCGGCATCGATCGACACCTCGACGCGCGAGATGCCGCGGTGCACCGCCCAGGCGAGCCCGGCGATGTCGACCGCGCCGTCGCTGCCGGCGCCCAGATCCTGGTTGCGCTTGGGGCGATCGATCCGCGCCATCGACTTGACCGGACCCTCCTTCGACCAGCCGCGCGGCACCCAGTAGCCGTCGAAATCCTCCCAGCGGGTGAGCTCGATCTCGGTCACCCACTTCGTCGCCGACACGTAGCCGTACAGGCCGGGGACGACCATGCGGACCGGGTAGCCGTGCTCGGCGGGCAGCGGCTCGCCGTTCATCGCGATCGCCAGCATCGCGTCGCGACCGTCCATGATCGCCGAGGTCGGGGTACCGCAGTTCCACCCGTCGACCGACCGGCTGACGACCTGGGTGGCACCGTCCTGGACGCCGGCCTCGTTCAGGACGTCGCGCAGGAGCACGCCCTGCCACATCGCATTGCCGACGAGCCCGCCGCCGACCTCGTTGGACACACACGACAGCGTGATGTACCGCTCGACCTGCTCGCGTGCGAGCAGACCGGCGAAGTCGATCTCCAGCTCGTCGTCGACCATGCCGTGGATGCGGAGCGACCAGGAGTCCTTCGGCACCTGCGGGACGACGAGGGCGGTGTCGATCCGGTAGAAGTCGTCGGTCGGCACGACGAAGGGCTCGACACCGTCGACCCCGACCTCGAAGCTGTCGACCGACACCGGTGCGGCTCCGTCGCCACCCGTCGGATCGGGGAGATCGAGGGCGGCGCGCTCGTCGCCCACGTCGAACCGCCCGCTGAGCGTGCGACCGACACCGGCACTGACGGCTGCGAGGGCGCCGACCGTCGACGCGCCGACGACGAAGTTGCGACGCCCGATCCCGGCGACATCGTGGGCCGGCTCGGGTGAGGCGCCGTCCTCGGTCGGCGGCGACGTCGACGCCGGCGCCGACCGAGGGCTCAGCCACCAGATGACCGACATCGAGGCGAGGGTGCCGACGATCGCCGGGAGCATCTTGGCGAACGTCGGGTCCGGCCGCAGGTTGACCGCGAACACGCCGACGAACCCGACCACCACCGTCACCAGGTAGGCGGCCCCCCGCATGCCCTTGACGGCGAGGTTGCCGATGATCGACCCGATCACGGCGAGGAAGAAGATCGTGCCGAGGATCAGGACGGCCTTGTCCGCCGTTCCGAACCAATCGATGGCCCAGTCCTTGACGGCCGGTGGGACGAGGTCGATCACCTCCTGGCCGACGGGGACCACCGGCGAGGCAGCCCCACGGACCAGCCCGACCATCAGCTCGGCGGCCGCCAGACCGGCAATCGTCGACAGCAGCCCGATCGCGATGCCGTGCCACCGCGACCCGTAGAGTCGGTGATCCATGACTGACAGTGTGCCCACCGCCGACGAGGGTCGCATCGAGCAACTCGTCACCGAACTGGGAGTTTCGCAGAACGTTCGAATCTCGGAATCGTTCGTTTCCGAGGTGCTCGGCCTCATCACCGACGAGCCGCACCAGCTCGATCTCAAGATCGCCTCGGCCGCGGTCGCCGAGATGCGCGACGCGTTCGCGATGTTCGCCCCGTACAAGGACGTCCCCAAGGTGTCGATCTTCGGATCGGCCCGTACGCAGCGGGACGATCCCCTGTACGAGCACACCGTCCGGGTCGCACGACAGCTGGCCGATGCGGGGTGGATGGTCGTCACCGGTGCCGGGCCGGGGATCATGGAAGCCGGCATGGAGGGTGCCGGCCGCGACCGGTCGATCGGCGTGTCGATCCGCCTCCCGTTCGAGGCCGGCGCCAACTCGATCATCGCCGACGACCCGAAGCACGTGGCCATGCGGTACTTCTTCACGAGGAAGTTGATGCTCGTGAAGGAGAGCTCCGCCTTCGTCTGCCTCCCCGGCGGGTTCGGCACGCTGGACGAGACCTTCGAGCTGCTGACGCTCACCCAGACCGGCAAGGGCATCCCGGTCCCGATCATCTTCCTCGATCCGCCCGGCGACCCGTTCTGGGAGCGGGTGCACGAGTTCGTCGTCGAGCAGCTCGTGCCGCGGGGGCTGGTCTCACCCGCCGACCTCGGGCTGTACCGGATCACCGACTCCTCGTCGGAGGCGGTCGACGAGATCACCGGCTTCTACGCCAACTACCACAGCATCCGCCAGGTCGGCGACGACCTGGTCATCCGCCTGTTGCACGCCCCGACCGCCGATCAGCTCGCGATCCTCAACGAGCGGTTCGGTCACCTGGCTGCATCGGGGAAGATCGAGCGCAGCGCCGCGTACTCGATCGAGCGGCGCCAGCGCGACCACGTCGACCTGCCCCGCATCAAGCTCGTCTTCAACCGGCGCGGGTACGCCGAGCTGCGCGAGATGATCGACGTGCTCAACGGCTTCGTCAGCTGAACCCGCCGCGATCGGACGGCTCGTCGGCGAGGCGCCGCAGGATGTGGGCCGCCTTCTCGACGGCGCGTCGCGCCTTCACCAGCTCGCGATCGTCGCGCGGGCGCTCGCGTGCGCCGGATGCGGCCGCCTCACGGAGTCGTTCGAAGGCGAGCTCGTCGAGATCGGCGACGACGTCGTCGAGCCGGGACGCCAGCTCGGCCGGCTCGGCCATCATCCCCGCCGTCCAGCGGCGCCGATCGTCGGATCCGGAGCTGTCGTGAGCGTCGCGATGCCCGGCATCGTAACCTCGGGGACGGCATGCCAGAGGGTCACACCATCCACCGCATCGCCCGCGATCACCAGCGGCTGATCGGCGGTCGACCGCTCCGCGTCACCAGCCCCCAGGGGCGCTTCGCCGCCGACGCGGCGCGGGTCGACGGCGCGACGATCGAACGCTTCGAGGCCTACGGCAAGCACCTGTTCATGTGGTGGTCGACCGGCGAGGTCGGACACGTCCACCTCGGTCTGTTCGGCAAGTACCGGGTCCACCGCCGGGAAGCACCCGAACCGCGCGGCGCACTCCGGATGAGGCTGGCGACGATCGACGCCGGCGACCCGGTGACGATCGATCTCCGCGGCCCCACCGCGTGCACGGTCGGCCCACCATCGGATCGCGACGAGATCGTCGCACGGCTCGGACCCGACCCACTGCGACGCGACGGCACCCCCGACCGGGCGCTCGAACGGATCCAGCGGTCGGACCGCGCCATCGGCGCGCTCCTCCTCGACCAGGCGGTGATCGCCGGGATCGGGAACGTCTATCGGGCCGAGCTGCTGTTCCTGCACGGCATCCACCCGCAGCGACCGGGACGGGCGTGCGATGCCGGGGAGCTGACCGCGCTCTGGACCACCACGGTCGACCAGCTCCGCGCCGGCGTCCGGGCCAACCGCATCGTCACCGTCGACCGCGACGAGCTCGGCGTGCCGCGCGGCCGACGGATCGCACGCCGAGACGCGACGTACGTGTACGGGCGCGACGACTGCCGGCGCTGCGGCGCAGCGGTCGTCCTGACGGAGATCGGCAACCGGACCTGCTACCACTGCCCGGTCGACCAACCTCGCTGACCGCACGGGCACCCGCCCGACTACCGTCGGGACCATGCTCACATCTTCGCCGGCGACCGATCCATCGATCGAGGAGCAGGTCGAACACGTCCGTTCGGCCGCCCGCCAGGACATCCTCCGCGATGTCGACGACCGGGTCACCCAGCTCCGCCGGCTGCGGCACTTCCTCGTCGAGCACGAGGACCTCATCTGTGGCGCCCTGGCCACGGACCTCGGCAAGTCCTCGTTCGAGGCCCATACGACCGAGATCGGCTTCACGATCACCGAGATCGACCATGCCCTCGAGCACATCCGCAAGTGGACCTCCGAGCGCAAGGTGTCGCTGCCGCTCCACTTCCGTCCGGGGAAGGCACGGATCGCGCCGGAGCCGCTGGGGTCGGTGCTCATCATCGCGCCGTGGAACTACCCGCTCATGCTGCTGCTCGCGCCCCTCGTGCCGGCGATCGCCGCCGGCAACACCGCCGTCCTCAAGCCGTCCGAGGTCGCGCCGGCCACGGCCGCAATGCTCGCGGACCAGCTCCCGCGCCACCTCGACCAGCGTGTCGTCCAGGTCGTCAACGGCGGCGTCGAGGAGACGACCGAGCTCCTCGCGATGCCGTTCGATCACATCTTCTACACCGGGAACGGCAACGTCGGCCGCATCGTCATGCGGGCTGCGGCCGAGCACCTCACGCCGGTCACCCTCGAGCTCGGGGGCAAGAGCCCGGCGATCGTGACCAGTTCGGCCAGGATCGACGTCGCGGCGCGACGGATCGCGTTCGGGAAGTTCCTCAACGCCGGTCAGTCCTGCGTCGCTCCCGACTACGTGCTCGTGCCCGAGGTCCTCCACGACCGCTTCGTCGCGAAGCTCGTCGAGACGATCCACACGTTCTTCGGCGACGACCCGTCGTCGAGCCCCGACTACGGCCGGATCGTCAACGAACGGCACCACGACCGGCTCGTCGCCCTGCTCGACGCCGGCGGGTTCACCACGACCGCAATCGGCGGCGACCACGATCGCGCCGAGCGCTACTTCGCCCCGACGGTGGTCACCGGCGTCGCGACCGACGCCGCGGTGATGGACGACGAGATCTTCGGCCCGATCCTCCCGATCGTCTCCTATCGCGAGCTCGACCAGGCGATCGAGTTCGTGTGCGACCGTCCGAAACCGCTCGCGCTGTACGCCTTCGGGGAGGACCACGATCAGATCGAGCACGTCGTCGACCACACGAGCTCCGGTGGTGTCACCGTGAACCACACGATGGTCCAGCTCACGATCGACGAGCTGCCGTTCGGGGGCGTCGGCGCCAGCGGGATGGGCGCCTACCACGGCGAGCAGGGCTTCCGGACGTTCTCGCACGACAAGTCGATCCTCATCCCGCCGTCGCGGCCGGACCCCGGGCTGCTCTACCCGCCGTACGGCGAGCTCGCCAAGCGGATCCTGCGCAAGGTCCTCTGACGACGGCCACTCACTGCAGCCGCCACACGGGCGGGTCCTTCGCCCCGCGGTAGAACTCGAGCCGGCGGCTCGCCTCCGCGCGCGCCTCGGGGTCGGTCCGACCGGCGCGGACCCGCATCAGCGTCGCGGCGACGTCGCGGAGGTCCCGCACCGCCGCCAGCACCGCGGTGTCGTCGAACGACCGGCCGGAGCCGGCGACGAACGCCAGGTACGTCGCCGGCGGGCCGGCCCACCGGCGGGCGGAGCCGGCGCGCATGCC
>CBFCWS010000242.1:0-5563 GCA_965601765.1 uncultured Ilumatobacter sp.
CCGACGCTGGTGTCCGATCTGGAGGCGAACGGTCCGCCGCCGTACGACGACACGCTCGACTACGAGCCGGCGCTCTCCTACGAGCACGAGGTGTACGGGTACGACCACGCACCCAACTCCGAGGGTGCGGGCGGCCTCTCCGAGAACTTCTTCGTCGAGGAGTACGCCCTGATCGACCAGGTCCACCTCCTCGCCGGCTTCGTCGACACGTTCTCGGTGCTGTACCCGCAGATCCAGGGGGTCGACCTCCGGGAGTCGGCCACCGAGCTCGACGTACCGGTCGTGTTCGTGCAGGGCGCCCACGAGGCCGGCGGGCGTGCCATCCCGTTCGCGGAGTGGTACGACCTGCTCGACGCGCCGTCGAAGCAACTCGTCGTGCTCGACACGTCCGGCCACCGGCCCCTGTTCGAGCAGCCGGACGAGTTCGTCGACGCACTGGTCGAACACGTCGTCCCCGGTGCGGAAGCTGCGTCGGGCCGAGGGTGAGCTCGTCGCCGTCCACCGGCCGGGGGCCCGTCACGAGCCGCTGAGGATCCTCGACGACGAGCTCGTCGACAGCCTGCAGCGCGGCGACGTCGACTTCGCCATCCCGTACCTCCGCGACGACGTCCGCAGCCTCGACCCGGACCCGGCCAGGCCATCCTGACCCGCCGATGTCGCGCAAGGTGCCCGGCCCCATGCGCGACGATGGAGGGGTGCTGACCGACGCGGAGATCATCGTGGCGTTCGGGACGATCGCGGTGCTCGGGATCGGCGCCCAGTGGGTCGGACGCCTGTTCGGGTTCCCGTCGCTCTTGCTGCTCCTGCCGGCGGGGCTGCTGGCCGGCGACGTGCTCGGGTTCGTCGATCCGGTGGGGCTCTTCGGCGACACGCTGCCGTTGCTCGCCACGCTGCTCGTCGCGCTGCTGCTGTTCCAGAGCGGTCTCGAGCTGCGGATCACCGACCTGCCCGGCGAGGCGCGATCGCCGGTGTACCGGCTCGTCACCGTCGGGGTGGCGATCACCTTCGTCGGCGCGTCGCTCGCCGCGAGCGTGATCGTCGGCCTCGACGAGGACCTCGCGATGCTGCTGGGCGCGATCGTCGTCGTGTCCGGGCCGACGGTCGTGGGGCCGCTGCTCGGTGTCGTGCGACCGCGTGAGCCGATCGGCGTCGTGCTCCGATACGAAGGGGCGTTCCTCGACCCGATCGGCGCGACCCTCGGCGTCGTCGTGCTCAACCTGGTGCTCGCCGCCGATCGCGGCGGCGTCCACCCGATCTGGCAGGGTCTCGCCCGTCTCGGCGTCGGCGTCCTCGCGGGTTCGGTCGCGGCCGCGCTGCTGGTCTTCGTGCTCTCGCGCTACTGGGTGCCCGACAACATGGAGGCCGCCGTCGGGACGATGTTCGCCGTCGCCGCGTTCGCAGCCGCCGAGGCGACGTTCTCCGAGGCCGGGCTGTTCGCGACGCTCGCGCTCGGGGTCGCACTGGCCAGCCAGTCGGTCGTGAGCGTCGGGCGGGTACGAGCGTTCGGCGAGACGCTCGAGGTGCTGATCATCGCAAGCCTGTTCATCCTGCTCGGCGCGATCGTGCCGATCGACGAGCTGCTCGAGTACTGGGACGAGATCCTGCTGATGGTGGCCGCGCTCGTGCTGATCGTGCGGCCGGTGACCGTCGCTGTCGCGCTGCTCGGGACCCGGCTCGCCTGGGTCGACCGGGCGATGATCGCCTGGGTCGACCCGCGCGGCATCGTCGCCGCGTCGACCGCCGCCGCGTTCACGGTGAGCCTGGCCGCCGCCGACATCGAGAGCGACTTCCTGCTCCCGATGGTGTTCGGCGTGATCCTCGGCACGGGCGTGACGTACGGGCTCACGGCCAAGCTCGTCGCCCGCCGGTTGGGGGTCGTCGAGCCGCCGCCTCGCGGCGTCTACCTGATCGGCGACTCGCCGTGGTTGTTCGACATCGCGCGCTGTCTCGACGGCGCGGGCGTCGACGTGCTGGTCGGGGTCCCCGTCCCACCCGTCGACGCCGCAGCGCACGCCGACCGGCTCGGCATCCCGGTCGTGTCCGTCCTCGACCACGCCGCCTCCCACCGGGCGTTCGACGACGCCGACGTCGCGGTCGTCGCCGACTGCAGCCGGCCCGGGCTCAGCCAGCCCACGATGGAGCTCATCGAGCGCTTCGGCCGCCGCAACGTCCTCCGCCTGCCGAGCAGCCGGGCGAGCGCCGACATCGACCTGCGACTCCCGCGCCGCCTGAGCGAGCGCCCGTTCGCTCCCGGGCTGACGTTCGAGGACATCGACGAGTTGGTCGCCGGCGGAGCGACCGTGCGCACCGTCGTCGCCGGAGACCGCAGCGACGTCCTCCCACTGGCGATCGTCTCCTCCGACGGCAGGGTCGACCTGCGTCCGGCGGGGAGGATGCCGGTCGGCGACGAGTGCGCGGTCGGTCTCGTCGGCGCCGGTGTCGCGACGGCCCTATCCTCCGATCGTCCGACCGTGTGAGGTCGGGGACGGTGCGCCTCAGAACCCGACGACGTCGCGGATGTACCGCCGTGCCTTGAGCGCGTACTCGAGGGGGTTGGCCTTGGCCGGGTCCTGTTCGGCCTCGACCGAGAACCAGCCCTCGTAGCCGACGTCCGCGAAGGTCTGGAAGATCGGCACGAAGTCGATGTCGCCGTCGCCGGGCACGGTGAAGACGCCGTTCATGATCCCGTCGTAGAAGCTCCATCGCTTCGCGATCGCCTCGGCGCACACGTCGGCGCGGATGTCCTTCAGGTGCACGTGGCGGATCCGGTGCTTGTACGCCTCCGCCAGCTCGAGCGGGTCGCCGCCACCCCAGTAGAAGTGCCCGGCGTCGAGGAGCAGGTGCACGGTCTCGGGGTCGGTCATCTCCATCATGCGATCGACCTCCGGACGGGTCTGCACGCCGGTTCCCATGTGGTGGTGGTAGCAGAGCAGGAGCCCGGCTTCGGCGGTCATGCGACCGACCTCGTTCAGCCCGTCGGCGAGCCGCGTCCACTGGTCGTCGTCGAAGATCGGCTTGTTGGGCAGGAGTGCGACGTCGGGCAGCTGGTGCACCGAGTTGCCGAGCTCGGCGACGATCATCTCCTTGCCGCCCATCGCGACGATCTTGTCGAGCTCGCGCCGGAACGACTCGAGGGTGAGGTCGACCATGTCGTTGACGGTGAAGTACAGGCTCACCCACGGCTCGGACACGACGAGGCCGCGCATGCCCATCTCGCGCTCGAGGACCTCGGGATCGGTCGGGTAGGTGTGCGAGATGCTGCACCCCTCGAAGCCGGCCAGCGCCATCTCGCTCATGATCTGCTGGTAGGGCGCGTCGCCGACCCAGGGGAAGTCGTCGTTCACCCAGCAGGTGGGCATGATCGCGAAGTGGACCTTGTCGCGGTCGAACATGGTGCGTGCCTTTCGGTTGACGTGGATCTCAGTGGTGGATGCCGGCGGCCTCGAGCGCCTCGTCGAGGTAGCGCGCCGCCTGGACGAGCCCGAGGTGGGTGAAGTTCTGGGGGTAGTTCCCGAGGGCGACGCCGCCGGCGCTCAGCTCCTCGCTGTACAACCCGACCGAGCTCGAGAAGGCCTGGAGCTTCTCGAAGAAGAGGCGGGCCTCGTCGAGGCGTCCGGCGCGGGCGAGGCACTCGGCATACCAGAACGAGCACATCGTGAACGTGCCCTCGGCGCCGCTCAGCCCGTCGAGGTCGGACGCGCCCTCCGCGGTCCGGTAGCGGTAGACGAACGCACCGTCGACGAGCGTCTCGCCGATCTGGTCGAGCGTCGACAGCCACCTCGGATCGGTCGGGCCGACCAGGCCGAGGATCGGCATGAGCAGGCACGAGGCGTCGAGGGTGGTCGCGTGCTCGTACTGGACGAACGCCTGCATGTCCTCGTTCCAGAAGTCGGTGAACACCTTGTCGTAGATCGTGTCCCGGGTCCGCCGCCACTGATCGAGCGGCCCCGGGAGGCCGCGTCGCTCGGCGATTCGGATCGCGCGATCGAGGGCGACCCAGCTCATCAGTCGCGAGTACAGGAACTTGCGCTGACCGCCGCGCACCTCCCACACGCCCTCGTCGGTGCGGTCCCAGTTGTTGGACGTCCAGTTGACCGAGTGCACGACCGACACCCAGAGATCGTGCGGGATCTGCTCGCACACGCGGTCGTACGCCTCGACGGCGACCATCAGCTCGCCGTAGATGTCAATCTGGAGCTGGTCGTAGGCCCCGTTGCCGATCCGCACCGGCGCCGATCGCATGTAGCCCTCGAGGTGATCCAGGGACTGCTCGGTGAGGTCCTGGCGGCCGTCGATGCCGTACATGATCTGCAGCGATCCATCCTGGTCGCCCTGTGCGTACCGCTCGCCGATCCAGCCGATGAACGCCTCCATCTCCTCGGTGAAGCCGAGGGTGGTCAGCGACGCCGCGGTGAGCGATCCGTCTCGGATCCAGGTGAACCGGTAGTCCCAGTTCCGCTCGCCTCCGATCTGCTCGGGCAGCCCGAACGTGGCCGCCGCGGCGATGCCGCCGGTCTGACTGGAGCACAGGAGCTTCATCGTCAACGCCGAACGGACCACCATCTCGCGCCAGCGCTTGGGCCACGTGCCCTGCCGGACCCAGTCGCGCCAGAAGCTCAACGTCTCGATGAGCGAATCGCTGACGTAGGCCTCCTCGGCGGCGGGATCGTGGTGGTCGACCTCGGCGGCCTCGAACACGAAGTCGGCGGTCTCGTCGGGCTCGAGGGTGAACGTCGAGGTCGCATCCCGGCCGCTGACGGTGAGCGTCGCCGACGCATCGAGGCTGCGGAGACGGGCGGGTGCCAGGTCGTCTCCGTCGGGCGTGAAGCGCACCGTGTCGTCGTCGACGAGGGTCGCGGTGTGCGATCGCCGGGCGTAGTCGAATCGTGGCGCACAGGTGAGCCGGAAGCGCATCGATCCCTTGAGGGTGGTGACCCGCCGGACGACTCGATGCGGGTGCCCGCTGTCGCCGACGGGCATGAAGTCGGTGATCTCGCCGATGCCGGCGTCGGAGAGGAACTGGGTCAGCAGCACGTTCGTCTCGGGCACGTACAGCTGGCGGGTGCGCCACTCACCGTCCGCAGGCGCGATCTGGAACCGTCCGCCCTGCTCGTCGTCGAGCATCGCCGCGAACACCGTCGGCGAGTCGAACTTCGGGTAGCACAGGAAGTCGATCGAGGCGTCGGCGCCGACCAGTGCGATCGTGCGCAGATCGCCGATCATCCCGTACGAGTCGATGGGTTGGTAGCTCACTGCGAATCTCCTGGCGCGGCGCGGGCCAGCGGTCATGGACGGTGGTGGCCGGTGCCCGCTCCCGACCTGCACAGATTCTCCACCACGGTGCGCCTTCGCGCAACCACTTGTGCATGTCGGACCTGCGGCTGATCGCGACGATCACGACGTCACCGTGGTCGGTCTCCAGCGGGTCGCAACACCGCGCCGACCGAGCCCCGACGCGCAACGGCAGCACCGGGTCCGACCCGGTGCTGCCGTCGCAGCGCGTCGTTGGGTGGGGTCGAGGCGGCGTCAGCCGGCGAGGGCCTTGGCCTTCTGCTGCTGGAAC
>CBFCWS010000243.1:0-5530 GCA_965601765.1 uncultured Ilumatobacter sp.
CACGCTCTTTCGATGGGGATCGGGCCGCGACGGCGCGGTCGGGACGGTGGTCGTGATCGCAGCGGGGTTCGTCGGCCTCGTCGACGACCCGAGCGCCACCCTGGGCGACTGGATCGGTGGCTACATCGTCCTCAGCCTGCCGATCATGATCGGACTCGTCGTGCGCTACCGAGGCACGGCGCGAGACCGGGCGATCGACGCAGCCAAGGCCCACGAACGCGAGGAGTTGGCTCGGGAGCTGCACGACACGGTCGCACACCACGTGTCTGCGATCGCTGTCCAGGCACAGGCCGGACGAGCGTTGGCGGCCAGCGACCCGCAGCGAGCGCTGGTCGTGCTCCAGGTGATCGAGGAGGCGGCGTCACGCACCCTCGCCGACATGCGGTCGATGGTCGGCACGCTGCGCGATGGTGCAGCCGAACTGACGCCACGCCAGGGCGTTGCAGACCTGCCGGCGCTCGCCGACGACACGCCGGGGGGTCCGTCGATCGAGGTGTCCGTCGACTGTGAGCTGGGTGAGCTCGGGCCGGCCTCCGACGCGGCGCTGTACCGGATCGCGCAGGAGTCGGTCACGAACGCCCTCCGCCACGCACGCGACGCCTCGACGGTGACGGTACGGGTCGACGGCGCGAGCGAACTGGTCCGTCTCAGCGTGCACGACGACGGCGAACTCCCGGTGGGAGGCCGTGGCGAGGGGTACGGCCTGCTCGGGATGGCCGAGCGCGCCGAACTGCTCGGCGGGACCTTCTTCGCCGGGCCGGACGGGCTCCGGGGCTGGCGCGTCGAAGCCGAGCTGCCGAGGTGGCCCTGATGCTGCGGGTGCTGATCGCCGATGACCAGGAGCTGGTGCGGACCGGCCTGGCGATGATCCTCGGGGCTCAAGCCGGGATCGAGGTCGTCGCCCAGGTGTCCGACGGTCGGGCGGCCGTCGAGCAGGCTCGCAGGCTGCGTCCCGACGTGTGCCTGTTCGACATCCGGATGCCCGACCTGAACGGGATCGAGGCGACGCGCCTGCTCGCCGGACCGGGTGTCGCCGAGCCGATGGCCGTCGTCGTGATCACGACGTTCGATCTCGACGAGTACGTCCACGGCGCGCTCAGGGCGGGTGCCAAGGGCTTCCTGCTGAAGGACGCCGGACCGGAGCTGTTGGTGCAGGCGATCCACGCGGCGGCCCAGGGCGACGCCCTCATCGCCCCGAGCGTGACGGCGCGCCTGCTCGCCGCCTTCGCCGACACGGCGCCCGACGAGGTCCGCCGGCCGAGCGAACCCCTGACCGCACGCGAGGAGGAGGTGCTGCGGACGGTGGCTCGGGGACGGACGAACGCCGAGATCGCCGCCGAGCTCTACATCAGCCTCAGCACGGTCAAGTCACATCTGGCGAGTCTGATGACCAAGCTCGGGGCCCGCAACCGCGTCGAGATCGCGATGTGGGCGTACGAGTCGGGCCGCATGAGATGAGGGCCTACGATCCGCGAGGCTTCCTCTTCGGAGCTGACGGGTAGGCGGTGACCCAGGCGTTGCCGGGATGTCGAGCTGGCTGCACGACGGCGGTGGGGGCAGGACGGGAGGTGTGCTGCACGAGGCAAACCCGAGTGGGCGAGATTCGATCGACCTACGACAGGTTCTCGCCATCGAGGCCGTCACGAACGCCGCCCGTCACAGCGGCACCGACGAGGCTCGGCTCGAGCTCGAACACGACGGAGACGACCTCGTGGTGACGGTCCGCGACGCCGGAACCCCAGCGCACGACCGGGCACCCGGCGTCGGTGTGTCGTCCATGCGCGAGCGGTCGTCGGAGGTCGGCGGCACGATCGAGCTCACCAACGGGCAGAGCGGGTCGACCGTGCGAGCGCGCCTTCCACTCCACTGACCAGCGGCACCCGGCCGTCCCCGCGGCTCGACGACCACCGTCCGGTCGTGCTGACGCCGGCATCACTCGAGCGACCGGCGCGACGAGACCGCCCGGTGCGGCATCAGGCGAGCTGTTCGAGCATCGCCTTCATCTCGGCGTGGACGGCCTCGATCGCCTGGAGCGGGCGGATCATGACCTTGAACTCGACGATCATCCCGGCGTCGTCGCAGGTGATGATGTCGACGCCGTTCGCGTACTTCGGTTCGCCGTCGACGTCGATCGTCGTCTCGAACTCGAGTACCGCGTGGTGTCCGTCGAGCACCTCCTTGACGTAGCGGAACGATCCGCCCTCCTTGATCGCCGGGCCGGACGATCCCGGGTCGGCGTCCGCGATGGTGGTCCCGGCCGCCAGCAGGTACAGCTTGGTGATCTCCCGCCCGCGCTGGGGTGTGAACACGATCGGCGACACGAACACGCAGTCAGGGTGGAGGATCGCGTCGAACCCGCCCTCCAGTTCCCCACGCAGGTGCGCGTGCCAGCGTTCGATGCAGCCGTCGATCGGATCAGAGCCCATGTCGACAGTCTGACGTCTCGTGGCGACGCGGCGACGAACCGAGGAGATCAGCCGAGGTGTTCGTGCAGGAAGGCGGTCGCCTGTGGCCAGACGACGTCGTAGAGCTCCTGGTTCTGGGTCCCGAGGGCGTTGTGCGGAGCCATGAAGGCGTGCCCGGAGCCGGGGTGGACCGTGATGGTCGCGTCCTTGCCCAGATCGCGGAGCCTGGTCTCGAGCTCGCGGGCGGCTTCGGGCGGGAAGAAGTCGTCGTGCTCGGCCATGTGTCCCTGGATCGGCGCGTCGATCACCGAGTAGTCGGGCTGGTCGTCGCCCTGCGGGAAGCCGTAGAAGGGCACGAGCGCCCCGATGCGGTCCGGCCGCATCGTGCCGAGGACGAACGTCAGCAGGCCGCCCATGCAGAAGCCCATCACGCCGACCCGGTCGCCGGTGGTCGCCTCGTGGTCGGCGAGATAGTCGACCGCACCGCTCATGTCGCGCCCGGCGCGCTCGGGCGGGAGCGAGTTCATCAGCTCGCCGGCCTTGTCCATCTCGGTGTGTCCGGCGAGCTCACCGTGGTACAGGTCGGGCGCCAGCGCCACGAACCCCGCTGCCGCGAGCCGGTCGGCCATCTCCTTGATGCCGGAGTCGAGGCCCCACCACTCCTGGACGACGATGACCCCCGGACCCGATCCACCCTCGGGTGTCGCGAGGTAGCCGGCGGCGGTGCCGCCGTTGCTGACGAATTCGACCATGGTTCCCATCGCGCCGAGCATAGGTTGCCGAGCGCTCCGGCTCGGAGGCGACGTGCCACACTCGGACCGTGGCCAACGACGAAGCGAGCGCCCGACCCGCCCCCGTACCGCCGGTGCTCTGGACGCCCGGACCCGACGCACGCTCGACGACACGCCTCGGCGCGTTCTGGGATCGCTGCGAGTCCCGCGCCGGGCTGGTCTTCGACGACTACGAGGAGCTGTGGTCGTGGTCGGTCGGCGATGGGCTGGAGGACTGCTGGGCGGCGATCTGGGAGCACTTCGACGTGGTGGCGAGCGTGCCGTACGAGCGGGTGCTCGGCGGTCGCGACATGCCGGGGGCGACGTGGTTCGAGGGCGCCCGGCTCAACTACGCCGAGCACCTCGTCCGGCACGCCCGACGCGGTGACGTCGCGATCGTCGGTCGATCGCAGTCGCGCGATCGGATCGAGCTCACGTGGGACGAGCTGGTCGACCAGGTCTGCCGGGCGCGGGCCGGGCTCCTCCGCCTCGGCGTGGGGCCGGGCGACCGTGTCGCGGCCTATCTGCCCAACGTGCCCGAGACGATCGTCGCCTTCATCGCCGCGGCCAGCCTGGGAGCGATCTGGACGTCGTGTGCACCCGAGTTCGGTGTCCAGGCCGTGCTCGACCGCTTCACCCAGGTCGAGCCGACGGTGCTGCTCGCCGTCGACGGCTACCGCTACGGCCGGCACCAGGTCTCGCGCGTCGGCGAGCTGGCGGCGATCCGAGCCGGGCTGCCCTCGCTCGACGCGACGGTGCTGCTCCCGTACGGCGACGCGCCGAACCACCTCGCCGACGAGCGGATGACCTCGTGGGACGATCTGGTGGCCGAACCCGGCCCGCTCGCCTGGGTACAGGTCGCACCGGATCACCCGCTCTACGTGCTGTACTCGTCGGGCACGACCGGCATGCCCAAGCCGATCGTGCACGGTCACGGTGGCGTGCTCCTCGAACATCTCAAGATCGTCGGCCTGCACACCGACCTCGGGCCGGACGATCGGTTCTTCTGGTTCACGACGACCGGGTGGATGATGTGGAACTTCCTGGTGTCGGGTCTGCTCGTCGGCGCCCGCGTCGTGCTGTTCGACGGCGATCCCAACCATGCCGGGCCCGACACGCTGTGGCGGCTCGCCGACGAGGAGGGGCTGACCTGCTTCGGTGGTGGCGCGCCGTTCTTCTCCGCCTGTCGCAAGGCAGGCATCCGCCCGAGCGACGACCTCGACCTGTCGGCGCTGCGCGTGATCGGCTCGACCGGCGCACCGTTGCCGCCCGATGCGTTCGACTGGATCTACGACGCCGTGTCGCCGACGGTCCTCCTCTCGCCGATCTCGGGTGGCACCGACATCTGCTCGGCATTCGTGGGCGGCAGTCCGCTCACGCCGGTCTGGCGCGGCGAGATCCCGTGTCGCTACCTCGGCGCAGCCGTGGCAGCGTACGACGAGGCCGGTGCCGAGGTGATCGGGAGCCAGGGTGAACTGGTCGTCACGCAACCGATGCCGTCGATGCCGGTGGGCTTCTGGGGCGACGACGACGGGAGCCGCTACCGGGCGAGCTACTTCGAGCACTACCCGGGCGTCTGGCGACACGGCGACTGGATCACGATCTCCGAGCGGGGGTCGTGCGTGATCAGCGGCCGCAGCGACGCCACCCTCAACCGGGGTGGCGTGCGCGTCGGCACGGCGGAGATCTACCGCGTCGTCGAGTCGGTGCCCGGTGTGGCCGACAGCCTCGTGGTCCACCTCGAGGCACCCGACGCCGACGATCCCGGCACCCTCGTGCTGTTCGTCGCACCGTCGGAGGGCACCGTCGTCGACGACGGACTGGTCGACGAGATCCGGCGGACCTGCCGGGTCGAGCTGTCGCCGCGGCACGTCCCCGACGAGGTGCGGTCGCTGCGGTCGATCCCCACCACCCTGAGCGGCAAGAAGCTCGAGCTCCCGGTGAAGAGGATCCTCGCGGGCGCCGATCCCGACGACGTCGCCAGTCGCGGCTCGCTCAAGAACCCCGACAGCCTGGACGAAGTCGCGAGCTCGCGGCGGCGGATGGGCCTCGCCGACGGCTGACCGGGGCGTCGGGCGCCGCTGCCTCGGCCGAGCCTGTGCCCGGGATGTCTCGCCGGCGACGACGGGGTGCCGATCGACTCTTTCGGGTCGCCCGTATCTCGGAGATGGTGGAGCCGGAGGTGACAGGGATGGGACGCGGCTGGCGTCGGGGTATCGGGCCGATCGCGGCGGCGGGCGTGCTGCTGCTCGCGTCGTGCGGCGACGGCGACGACCCGGCTGCGACCGACGTCGCCCCGTCTGGCACGTCGAGCGCCCCCGACTCGACGACGCCCGACCCCACACCGGCCACCGA
>CBFCWS010000244.1:0-5529 GCA_965601765.1 uncultured Ilumatobacter sp.
CGGTGAGGACGGCCATGTCCTGGAGCATCGCCTTGCGGCGGTCACCGAAGCCGGGAGCCTTGACCGCAGCGGCGTTGAACGTGCCCCGGATCTTGTTGACGACGAGGGTGGCGAGCGCCTCGCCCTCGATGTCCTCGGCGACGATCACGAGTGGCTTGCCGGTCTTCATGACCGCTTCGAGCACGGGGAGCATCGACTGGACCGTCGAGATCTTGCCCTGGTTGAGCAGGATGTACGCGTCGTCGAGGACCGCCTCCTGGCGGTCGGGATCGGTGACGAAGTACGGCGACAGGTAGCCCTTGTCGAACTGCATGCCCTCGGTGAACTCGAGCTCGGTGCCGAAGGTGTTCGACTCCTCGACCGTGACCACGCCGTCCTTGCCGACCTTGTCGATCGCGTCGGCGATGACCGAACCGATCGAGGCGTCGGCGGCCGAGATCGTCGCCACGCTGGCGATGTCACCCTTGTCGTCGACGTCCTTGGCCTGGCTCGAGATCGACGCCGAGGCGGCCTCGACGGCCTGCTCGATGCCCTTCTTCACCGCCATCGGGTTGGCCCCGGCGGCGACGTTCTTCATGCCGACCCGGATCATCGCCTGGGCGAGGACCGTCGCGGTCGTGGTGCCGTCACCGGCGATGTCGTCGGTCTTGGTGGCGACCTCCTTGACGAGCTGGGCGCCCATGTTCTCGTACGAATCCTCGAGCTCGATCTCCTTGGCGATCGACACACCGTCGTTGGTGATCGTCGGAGCGCCGAACTTCTTGTCGAGCACGACGTTGCGGCCCTTGGGCCCGAGCGTCACGCGGACGGCGTCGGCCAGCTTGTTGACGCCGGCCTCCAGTGCGCGGCGTGCCTCGTCGTCGAATTGCAGCATCTTTGCCATGGTGGTGTTCCTTGTTGGTTCGTTCTCGTGGGTGGACGGGGTTCAGCTCTCGACGACCGCGAGGACGTCGCGTGCGTTGAGGACGAGGACGTCGGTGCCGTCGACGGTCACCTCGGTGCCGCCGTACTTGGAGTAGAGGACGGTCTGGCCGACCTCGATGCCGACCGGGATGACCTCCCCGCTCGTCTCGGCCCGCTTGCCGGGGCCGACGGCGAGGACCTTGCCCTGCTGTGGCTTCTCCTTGGCGGTGTCGGGGATGACGAGACCGGACGCGGTCTGGGTCTCGGCCTCGTTGGGCTCGACCACGATGCGGTCATCGAGCGGCTTCAGGTTCATGGGTGCATGCCTCCGTTGGCGTGTCACGTCAGTTGATGTCGAATCGCCGGGGCTCGTTAGCACTCACCCCGAGCGAGTGCCAATGCTAGACACCGAAAGGGCCATTGGCAACCGGAGCCTAAGAGTGCCAACGGCGATTCACCCGATGTTCGGTTGCGCGCCGCTCGACCGCCGGTCGACCGCGCACCGGGCACGTTCGACGGACTCAGCCACCGATCCCGCTGTTGGCCGCGACGGCCGGGTACGTGGCCTGCATGGCGTGGAGCAGGGGTTCGAGCCGCATCGCCTTCCTCGTCGACCCGCTGACCTTCAGCTTGCGGAACATGACCGCGCGACCGAGCGGCAGCGTCCCGAGCAGGAGCGCGTGCATCGAGTCGGCGGTCAGGTCGCCGGTGAGATCGGGCCGCACCGCCATCGGCGCGAAGGCGACCTCCACCGGTGCCGATCTGCCGTCGATCCACAGGTCGACCTCGGGCTCGCGCACCCGGAACCGCACCACCATCCCCTGCTTCACGAGCGCGTCCAGTTGCTCGGGTGCCTCGGTCTCGATGCCGGCGAACATCGTCGTGAAGACCGCCTCGAACTGCGCAGCGTCGGAGTACAAGCGAGTCATCCCACCGACCGTATCGAATCGGCGGCGAATCGGGTCGGATCAGCCGGCGGCGACCACGCCGCACGCGCGGAGCACGCCGATCGTCTCGACGAGCGGCAGGCCGATCACGTTGCTCGGGCTCCCGTCGATGCGCTCCACCAGGGCTGCACCGGCCGACTGCATGCCGTAGGCACCTGCCTTGTCGAGGTGTTCGCCGAACGACAGGTACCAGTCGATCGCGGGCGCCGACAGCCGGGCGAACGTCACGTCGGTCGTCACGGTGACCGTCGAACCGCCGCCCGGGCCGTGCCCGACGACGGCGGTGTGCACCTGGTGCGTCCGTCCCGAGAGCGACGCGAGCATCCGGCGGGCGTCGTCGTCGTCGGTCGGCTTGGCGAGGATCTCTCCGCCGAGATCGACCGTCGTGTCGGCGGCGAGCACGCACGTGTCGACCGCGCCGCCGAGCCGGTCGAGCACGGCAGCGGCCTTTGCCGCCGCCACCCGTCCGACGTACGCGTCCGGGCGTTCGTCGAGCGACCACGATTCGTCGACGTCGGAGACGACCACGTCGAACGCGGCGCCGATCGACGTCAGCAGCTCCCGCCGCCGCGGCGATCCCGAGGCCAGCACCAGACGAATGCGTGAACTTGTTGCGGCGCTATCGCGCAACAAGTTCACGCATTCCGATCGAGGGTTTCGGCGACGTCGGTCAGCCGCGAGCTTCCTGGATCGCCGCCCAGACTCGCTCGGCGGTGCACGGCATGTCGATGTGCGTGACGCCGAGGTGCGACACGGCGTCGACGACCGCGTTCTGGATCGCCGGCGTCGAGCCGATCGTGCCCGACTCGCCGATGCCCTTGGCCCCGATCGGGTTGCGGGGGCTGTCGGTCTCGGTGTTCGACGTCTCGAAGCTGCACAGCTCGGCCGCCGACGGGATCGCGTAGTCCATCAGGTTCGACGTGATCGGGTTGCCGTCGGCGTCGTACTGCACCTGCTCGTACAGCGCCTGGGCAGCGCCCTGGGCGATGCCGCCGTGCTGCTGGCCGCGCACGAGCAGGGGGTTGAGGATGCGGCCGCAGTCGTCGACCGCGACGTGGCGCAGCATCCTCACCTGGCCGGTCTCGGTGTCGACCTCGACCAGCGACACGTGGGCACCGAACGGGAACGTCGAGTCGGTGCCGTCGAAGTCGAGCTCGTGGCGCAGCGGGCCGGCGTCCATCCCCGACGGCAGCTTCGACGCGTCGCTCGACGCCGCCGCGAGATCCACCCACGACACGCTCGACGCCGGGACGCCGGCGACCTCGAGGCCGCCGTCACCGACGACGATGTCGTCCGAGGACGCCTCGAGCAGGTGGGCGGCGATCTGCTTGGCCCGATCGAGCACGCCGTTGGAGGCGAGATGGATGGCGCTGCCCGCGGTCTGCAGCGACCGGGAGCCGAGCGTCCCCGAACCGCGCGGGACCGAGGCCGTGTCGGAGTTGACCAGGTTGATCTTCTCCATCGGGATGCCGAGCACGTCGCTGGCCAACATCGCGAAGGCGGTCGCATGGCCCTGGCCGTGCACGCTCGTGCCGGCGAAGACCGTCGCCGAGCCGTCGTCGTTGACCTCGCACGCGCCCCACTCGACATGGAGACCGACCGGCGCGGTGACCTCGACGTACGCCGACACGCCCACACCGAGCTGCTTGGGGTCCCCTGACTCGCGGCGGGCCGCCTGCTCGGCGCGGAGGTCGGCGTATCCGGCCGCCTCGAGCACGGCGTCGAGCGCCTTCTCGTACTCGCCCGAGTCGTAGTTGCCGCCGGTGATCGTGGTGCGCGGGAACGAGTCGGGCGCCATGAAGTTCTTGCGCCGGACCTCGGCCGGATCCATCCCGATCTGGCGGGCCGCGACGTCGACGACGCGCTCGATCAGCTGGGTGGCCTCGGGTCGCCCGGCGCCCCGATAGGCGCCGATCGTGGTGTTGTTCGTGAGCACCGACGTCGCCTCGAAGCGGACGTTGGGGATCTCGTACACACCGACCGACATCATCTGCGTCAGCATCGGCAGGATCGCGCCGATCGCCGGATAGGCACCCGCTGCGGCGACGACCTTGCCGTCGAGCCCGACGATCGTGCCGTCGTCGTCGATCCCGAGGCGGGCGGTCATCTCGAAGTCGCGACCGTGGACGAGCGAGACCATGTCCTCCGAGCGGGCCTCGACCCACTTGACCGGCTTGCCGAGCGTCAGCGCGGCCTTGCCGGCGATCAGGTGCTCGACATAGGCGGCGGCCTTCGGCCCGAAGCCCCCGCCGACCCACGGGCACGCCACGCGCAGCTGCTCCGGCTCCAGTCCGAGCATCGGTGCGTAGGCGGCATGGATCCCGTTGGGCGTCTGGTGCGACACCCACAGCTCGAGCGTGCCGTCGTCGCCGGGCTTGGCGACGATGCCGTTGTTCTCCATCGGAACGCCGGCGAGCCGCTGGCTGACCATGGTCACCTCGGCCACGTGGTCGGCGCCCTCGCACGGATCGCCGGCATCGCCCTCGGCGGGGAAGGTGCTGCTGAAGCAGACATTGGAGCCCGATCCGGGGAAGAGCAGCTCCGCGTCGGGTGCGAGGCCGGCGGTCGGCTCGATGATGACGTTCAGCGGCTCGATCTCGGCGAAGATCTCCTGGGCGGCGTCGTTGGCCTGTCCCTGGGTCTCGGCGACGACGGCCGCGATGATGTCGCCGACGAACCGCACCCGCTCGGAAGCGAAGACAGGACGGTTGAACGTGTCGGGCATCATGGCGAACAGCTGGACCGACGGGATGCCGAGATCGTTGCCGGCGTGGTAGACGGCGACGACGCCGGGCATCGACTCGGCGTCGCCGAGATCGATCGACTCCACGATCCCGTGCGCGACCGGGGATCGGACCATCGCGACGTACAGCATGCCGGGTTCGACGAGGTCGTCGACGTACTTCCCCTCGCCGGTCAGCAGCGTCGGGTCCTCCAACCGTGTGACCGGATTGCCCAGGATCGAACCAGAACCAGCCATGTCGAGACTCCTGTCGTCGCGCTTCCCCATTGCGGTGTCGGCGGCTCACCGGCACCGAGATAGATCCTGACCTGGTACGCGAGCGATGTCAATTTGGAGACCTCCCGTGGCCCGTGGCGGCGCCCGTGGGGTCGCTCGTGCGACGGGTGGCTCCGGTCCGGCGCGCGCATCGGCCAAGATGACACGATGCAGTGGCTGGCGCGAGGAGAGGTCGAACTGCCGGCCGAGCACGGGTGGATGTCCGAGTTCGAACACCGCCAGGCGGCGTCGATCCGGTTCACGAAGCGGCGCCAGGAGTACCTGACGCGTCGGTGGGCGTCGAAGCACGCGATCGCGGCGACGCTCGAGCTGGCGCCGTCGGAGCGTGCGGTCCCGGCCGAGACGCTGCGCCGCATCGAGGTGCGCAACCACCCGAGCGGCGCACCCTGGGTCGCGGTCGACGGGATGCCGGCCGACATCGAGATGTCGCTGACGGATCGCGCCGGATGGGCCGTCTGCCTGGTCGGTGCCGACCCCGGCATCGGTCGACTCGGTATCGATCTCGAGATCGCCGAGCCGCGCTCGCCCGGGTTCATCCGCGACTACCTGACCGAACCCGAGCAGACCGCCGTCAACCGGCATCCGGCCGGCGAGGCCCGCGACGCGGCGGCGAACCTGATGTGGTCGGCCAAGGAAGCCGCGCTCAAGGTGCTCCAGGTC